>DAOOWO010000080.1:0-8784 GCA_035371225.1 Bacteroidales bacterium
TGGGATTACCTTTCGCTCAATATACGTACGCGGCTTTTTAACCGGCTGGACGTGAGTTTCAACGGCGCCTGGGATCCTTATGTGATAGATACTAACGGCAACCGCCTGAACCAATTTGAATGGAAAGTAAACCACCGCCTGTTCCGCCGGCAGAATACCTCATGGATCATGGGTATCTCTTATTCGCTCAGCGATAACGACTTCAAGAAAAAAGACAAAAAAACAAATGAGAAAAAAAGTGTCTTCCTGAACAAATGGAACCTCAGCATGAATCTGAACTTCAGCTATTCCAGCCGGTTCGATTACCGGAACATCAGCTATATCCCCGACACGGTTTTAACGGTGATGGTCAACGGAGAGTTTTATATTACTCCCAAGTGGCGGGTGAATTTCACCACAGGTTATGATTTTAAATCAAAAGACTTTTCCTATACTTCCTTAAGTATCCACCGTGATTTGCATTGCTGGGAGATGTTTATGGAGTGGGTACCATACGGTTTTCGGAAAAGTTATAATTTTACCATCCGAATTAAATCTTCCATGCTGAAAGACCTTAAACTCACCAGGAAGAGCGATTGGAGAGATAATTTTTAATTACCATATGGATAACGATTCCGGCACCTCGGTATTTAAGACAGACGCATGCTTCGACACGGCGCCGGCGTCGGGCTATCATATGATAGCAGGGCTGAACAGCCATAAGCTGCAAATGCTGGTTTTCGATCCCGAGAAGAACAAATTCATAGCTTTTGCGCAAAAAAGTATTCATTTTAAGAGCAATTATCAGGATTATTATAAACTGCTTCATCTTTTTTTTGAGGAAAATAGCCTGGCTCAGCATACCTACAAAGATGTTGTGGTGCTTTGGGAATCACAGCGTTCTACGCTGGTGCCCGATGCATTGTTTGATCCCACCGGCCAGGAATTATATTTTCAGTTCAATCAGGGGACACCTGCCGATGAAAAAGTTTATTCCGATAAACTAAAAACCACCGAAGCTTTTAATGTCTATGCAATACCATGCGATCTGGGAAAAAATATTTCTTTCAAACCTTTCCGGATGCGGCATCATGCTTCGGTATTTATCGAATCCTTGATGATTTACAGTAAACACTCCCTGCTTCCGAAACAGGTTTTTATCAATGTACATCACGGATTTTTTGATATGGCGGTGGCTGAGAAAGGCCGGCTGGTATTTTACAATACCTTTGGCTATAAAACGGCCGGGGATTTCATCTATTTTGTACTGTTTGTTTTTGGGCAGCTAAAGCTTAGTCCCGAGGTAGACAGGGTTATTTTATCTGGGGAAATAGTAAAAAATTCATCCCTATATGAGGTGCTTTATAAATATGTCAGGAAGGTTGATTTTGCTGCTCCCGGAGTGCAGTATGCCAACAGCCATATTTTGAACGATATCCCTGCTCATACTATTCATAATCTTGTAAACGCCGTATTATGCGAATTGTAAGCGGAATCTATGGCGGCAGGCGTTTACATCCGCCTGCCAACCTTCCGGTAAGGCCTACCACCGACCTTGCCAAAGAAAGCCTTTTCAATATTCTGAATAATATGGTGGATTTTGAAGAGTTGTCGGTTCTGGAACTTTTTGCCGGCACCGGAAGTATTTCTTTCGAATTTGTTTCGCGCGGATGCCCCGCGGTTACTGCTGTGGATCAGAACGGGAGGTGCGTATCTTTTATAATTTCAACATGCCAGGAGTTGAAGATTGATAATCTCAGGGCTTATCGTTCCGAGGCCTTTTTCTTTATTAAGCGTGCCGCCGGACAATATAACCTGATTTTTGCCGATCCTCCTTACGACCTGCCTTCCTTAAGTCAACTGCCTGATAAAATTTTTGAGAAAGGCCTGCTGAAACCCCAGGGGTTATTAATTATTGAACACCCGCGCAGCCATGATTTTTCAAAACATCCCGCCTTTATGCAGCACCGTGTTTACGGAAAGGTGAATTTTAGTTTTTTTACTGCTCCATAATTTTGCCTTCATCCCAAAGTCTTTTCCTTATGCGCAACAGGGTGCGGAACATAGGTTCGCTGAGGTTGTGCTGTTTTCGGGTTTGTATGGCTTCCTGCATCATTTCGGCCGGTGGTTTGGCTTCCGACGAAAACAGGAGGTTATGGCTTTTGCCGATTTTTTGCCTAAGGTAGTCGTGCAGCTCTTCGGAAGAAAATTGTGAAGAAGAATAAAACACCGGCTTCAACAGGCTCTGTGCAGGAGTGATAAGGTGTTCTTTCAGCGCCGTCTTGTAAAGCTTGGTGCCGGGATAGATCCGCAGACTCGTGGTGATATACACCATGTCTTCGGGCGATATATATTCGCGGATGAAATCAAATGTCTCGTCGATGGTTTGCCGCGTTTCGCCCGGGCCGCCAAAAACAAAAAACCACATCGTAGGCAGTCCCGAACCTTTTATTTGCACGGCCATTTTTTGAAGTTGTTTCAGGCTGAAATTCTTTCCAAGGTTTTTCAGCATGGTGGGAGAGGCGCTGTCGGGTGTGGAATCTATTTGTGTAAAACCCGCCTGCATCATCAGGTGAAAAAGGTTTTCGCTGGTGTTGGCAGGGTTGATGCCCATGGTGCGTATCCTGACCTTTAGCCCCCTCCTTATAATCTCTGCACAAATAGCTTCGGCATGGCCTGCGGGATCGTTAAAAGTGGAATCCACAAATTCAAAAAATACATCTCCAAGCTTAGCGGCCACCTGCTCTATTTCATCAACAATATCAGCTACGGAGCGTGTGCGGAATGTGTGGCCTTCAATCAGCGGATAGGTGCAGTAGATACAGTGATGCGCACAGCCTCTTTTCGACTGTATGGAATAGGCACCGCGCTCTCTGTAAAGATTGAAATCAATGAACTTCTCAATACCCGAAAAAAATGTCTGGCCGGGATGTGGGGCGTGGTTTTTGGTTTTTTTCTCAAAACCGGGCGATTTCCGGTAAATGATACCTTTTGTGTTGCCGAAATCGCTATTTTTTTGGAGACAGTCCAGTAGTATGGCAAAGGCTGTTTCTCCTTCGCCGGCTATGCCATAATCCAAATCAAAATAATCCAGCATCTCGTAAGGATAAATGCTGTATCCGCTACCACCGAGAATGATGGGAACATCCGTAATTTTTTTCAGCGGACGTATAATTTTTTCAGCGATGGCCTCAAGAAAAAAATCCGGGGCTTCCACTGACATGGAATCTACATTTCTTATGCTGCAGCCGATATAGTCGGGCCGGAAAGAATTCACCACCGCAGGCAGTGACACGCCTTCATCAAACATGGAATCATACATCATCACCTCATACTTGTTCTCGATGCTTTGTGCCACAATACTCAGGCCGATGGGTGGCACAGGATATGGTTTTTTTTCAGAGTTTGTGGCTATAAGGAGGACTTTTTTCATGGAAAACAAAGGCTAATTTTTTGAAATAAAAAACAAAATTACTGAAAATACATGATTATCCATAATGTTGCTCCTGTCAGGTTGCTTATAAACCAAAATTAATTAAAAAATTTTAATAGGTTTGATTTTGTATGACGATTGTTAATGGAACAGGGTTTGCCTGGAAATTTTCCTGATTTATTGCAATAAGTTCCTTGCCAGGATTTTTACAAATTCAATAAATGTGTTTTCTTTGGTAATCATTTTTTAGCAGGCATCGTTTAGATAATTATTAAAAAAAACGAAATCTTTACACTATTTTTGTGTATGTTTGTATTCGTTACCAATGAAAATGAAAGAAGAAATAAATACAAATATTGTTGCGCTTTATGAAGGCTACTTTCATGAGAAGCCTACTTCCGTTGTGGAATTGCCATCGTCAGGATCAAACCGTTGCTATTTCAGGGTGGTTTCTGATAATAACAACGCCCTGGCCGCCTATAATGCTGACAGGAAAGAAAATATTGCCTACCTGAGTTTTGCCCGGCATTTTGACAAGTGCGAGCTGCCGGTAACAAAGATTTTTGCCGAAGATTTGGACAGACATCTGTATCTGCTCGAAGATCTGGGCGACGAAACTTTGTTTGCCTACCTTGAAAAACATCGCGAAGATGGCTTTACACACCAAACAGTAGCTTTATACAAAGAAGTGCTTGATAATTTGCTTAGTTTTCAGATTGATGCGTCAGTCGGCCTGGATTATTCGGTTTGTTACCCGCGGGCTGCTTTCGACAGACAGTCGATGATGTGGGATCTGAACTATTTTAAATACTATTTCCTAAAACTGGCACGGATAAGTTTCGACGAACAAAAACTGGAAGATGATTTTAATGTTTTTGTTGATTTTTTGCTGCAAGCCGATGCGGATTATTTTATGTACCGAGATTTTCAGTCGCGTAATATCATGATCAAGGACAACAGACTGTATTTTATCGATTTTCAGGGTGGACGCAAAGGCGCCTTGCAATATGATGTGGCCTCGTTGCTCTACGATGCAAAGGCGGCCATTCCTCAGCAGGTACGCGAAGAATTGCTGGACTATTATATTGGCAGGCTCGGACAGAAAAAAGAAATTCGGGAATCTGAATTCCGCAGGCAGTTCACGGGTTTTGTGCTGGTACGTATTATGCAGGCTATGGGGGCTTATGGCTTCCGCGGCTATTACGAAAAGAAAGCCCATTTTCTGAAAAGCATACCCTATGCCGTGGCCAATCTTAAATGGATCTGCGAAAATGCCGGACTGCCAGTGAAAGCCACGATGCTTCAGGGCGTTTTTGAGCAGATTATTGCCAATAAAAACCTGCAGCGATATGCTGATGAAAAGACGCCGAGATTGACTGTGAGGATTAACAGCTTTTCTTTTAAAAAGGGTTATCCCGAAGACCCGGGGGGTAATGGCGGGGGTTTTGTTTTCGACTGCCGGGCTTTGCCCAACCCAGGTAGATATGATGAATTTAAAGGATTGACCGGCATGGATAAACCTGTGATAGAATATCTTGAAAGAAAACCCGAAACCACTGTTTTTTTTGAAAATACCAGTCAGCTTGTTTCGCAATCTGTGGAAAACTACCTGAAACGCGGCTTTACGCATCTTATGGTGAGCTACGGATGCACAGGCGGACAGCACCGTTCCGTATATTTTGCCGAAAAGCTGGCAGCTTATGTCAAAGAAAAGTTTGATGCAGCGGTAATAGTAAATCATAAAGAACAAAACACAAAGCCATGAAAGCAATGATACTGGCCGCCGGCATGGGCACCCGCCTGGGAACCCTGACCGCAGAAAAACCCAAAGCGCTCGTTGAAGTAAACGGCAGGACTCTGCTGGAGCATGTGGTTGAAAACCTCAAGAGTTTTGGCGTAAAAGAAATCATTATCAATGTACATCATTTTGGAGGCCAGATTATCGATTTTTTGAAACAAAAAAGTTTTTTCGACATTAGGATAGAAATTTCCGATGAGAGCGATGCTTTGCTTGATACCGGCGGCGGCCTGATGAAAGCTTCCTACTTCTTCGACGACGGAAAGCCTTTTCTGGTGCATAACGTGGATGTACTCTCGCATATCGACCTTCATAAACTGGAAATTTATCATACACACATCCGGTCGTTGGCTACGCTGGTGGTGAAACACCGCGAAACCTCACGATATTTTCTGGTGGACAAATACCAAATGCTGTGCGGATGGAAAAATAAAAAAACCGGTGAAAAGATGGTGGTACGCTATGGCGAAAAGCTCACCGAAGCCGCCTTCAGCGGTATACAGATGCTCAGCCCGGAAATTTTCAGGTTGTGTAACAAGAAGGGAGCGTTTTCGCTGACGGAAATGTATCTTGATCTGGCGGCTGAAAACAAAATTGTGGCCTATAACGACGGTTCCCTGTGGTTTGATTTGGGAAAACCCGAAAACATTACTGAAGCCGCTAAGCACTTTGTATAATACTTTTTATCCGACGAACGCGAAAAAATGATTTTTTATTTATGAAAATAGCGGTGGTGGGAGGTGGTGCCGCAGGATTTTTTTCGGCGCTGGCAGCAAAAGAAAACTTCCCGCATGCACAGGTTTGTATCTTTGAAAAAGCCGGACGGCTGCTGTCCAAGGTAAGGATTTCAGGCGGCGGCCGATGCAACGTTACTCATGCTTGCCCCACTGTTGAAGAATTATGTGCTGCATACCCGCGTGGAGGCAGGAAGCTGAAAAAGGCGTTTCATATTTTTAATAATACCCATACCTGTGCATGGTTCGAAACGCGCGGCGTTCCGCTGGTAGTACAGGATGACGGCTGTGTGTTCCCGGCTTCGCAAAAATCACAAAGCATCATCGACTGCTTTCTGCGTGAGGCAAAAAACCTGGATATAGCTATTAGTTGCGGGGTGGGGGTTAGTGCTATAAATCCCGTTAACAAAGGGCTGGAACTTTCTTTTGATTTACCAGGCCGTGTGTCGGAGGTTTTTGATAAGGTGATTGTGGCTTCAGGAGGTACGCCTAAGCGGGAAGGCCTTCATTGGCTGGAGGCGCTCGGACACAAAATTGAAAATCCTGTTCCGTCGTTGTTTACTTTTAATATGCCCGGAGAATCTGTTACAAAGCTGATGGGCGTAGTGGCAGCGAATGCGGTGGCCGGCATCCAGGGAACCAAATTACATACTGCCGGGCCTTTGCTGATAACACACTGGGGCATGAGCGGACCGGCCATCATCAATTTATCCTCTTTCGGAGCCAGAATATTAAGCGAGAAGAACTATAATTTTGTGGTACAGGTGAACTGGGTAAACAAACAGAATGCAATGGAGGTAAACGAAAATCTTCAAAACATTGTTTTGTCTCATGCCGCTAAAACATTACCCAATTTCAGACCTTACGATCTGCCTTCGCGATTATGGGAATACCTACTGGCAAAATGCGGCATGGCCGACAACAAAACCTGGGAAGAATTAGGTAAAAAAGGCCTGAACAAGTTGGTAAATGTGTTAACCAACGACACGTATCAGGTGCAGGGACAAACCACCTTCAGAGAGGAGTTTGTTACCTGTGGAGGTGTGAGTCTCGAAAGTATTGATTTAAACACGATGCAGAGCAGGGTGTGCCCGAACCTTTACCTTGCCGGCGAAGTGCTCGATATCGACGGAATTACGGGGGGGTATAATTTTCAATGCGCCTGGACTACGGGTTTTATTGCAGGTAAACTACAATGAAAATTTTGTGCTGCTAACCCGTTCTTAATTCACTGCTCATGCGAAACAACTACGTATTATAAGACTGTTTAACATGCGCAGGTTCCATCAAGTTTTTGAAATTCGATAGAAATGATTATTTTTGATTTTTCTAAAAAATGAAAATTCTGAATAACTATTTTTTCTTGATACTGCTGCTGATAGGTTTGGTGGCGCCATTCTTTGTGTTGTCATTTTATGTTTTTCCTTCGGCCGATGATTTCAGCGTCTATAATTTGTTACAACAGCATTCATTTTGCGAATATCAGGAATATATGTACATGAACTGGGCCGGGCGCTATATGGCCAATATCACCGATGCGTTAAATCCTGTGCAGTGTATAATCGCATATAGGCTAATACCTGTGTTTTTACTTCTGTTGCTTTTTGTTTCCCTGTTTGTGTTTTTCAGGTGCTTTTTTAAAAAATTTCTGAGTACCCTTCAGTTGTTATTATTTACGTTGGTTTTTTACGCGTTGTATCTCAATATTTTTCCATCGCCGGCTGAAGGAATATATTGGTATCCGGGAGCAAAAAACTATCTGTTGGCAAATATCCTACTGTTGTTTTTTCTTTCGGCCTTATATAAAATGATGTTTGCGGCAAAACATAAAATGATTTTATACTGGTCTGCAGCTTTGGTTCTGGCCTTTTTGATTATAGGACTCAATGAAATAAGTTTGTTGTTGGTCTGCGGACTTACCTTGATGCTTTTGGCCGCCAATGGTTTTGTTAACCATAAATTGTCCCTGCCGGTTTTGCTGATGTTTGTGCTTATGGTTTTTTTTGCTGGTGTAGCTATTGCAGCCCCCGGGAATTTTGTGCGCATGTCTTTTTTTGACAGTAGCATGCATCCGGGACAAAGTGTTGTCATGGCCTGCGTATCACTGATTAAGTTGCTATGTATGCATTTTCAGAATGCCGCATTTGTATTATTGTCGTTGCTTGTCCTGTCTTTTGTGTATTCCCTGATCAGTGCCGCAGGCATACATTACCGTTTTTTGATAAATCCTTTTTTGCTGGCATTTTTTTCGTTGCTGATGCTTTTTGTGCTTTTTTTACCGGGATACCTGGGCATGGGCCTCCCGCCGCCCATGCGTGTGAATGCCTTGCTATCGCTGGTTTTCCTGTTGCTGTGGCTACTAAACATAATAAACCTGTGCCACTTCCTGTACCTGAAAAAAATATCTCTGCCTGCGCTGCCGCCCTGGTTTGAGAAGGTACTGCTGCTTTGCACGGTTTTACTGGTGTTGTCCGACTTTTATAAGGAACCTGCTAAAGCCATTCACTTCAGGAGCAACATACCCGGGGCATATTACGACTTGTTTGTAAATGCTTCGGCTTATAAACGCGAGATGCAGAAGCGTGATAAAACAATAGATGCGGCAAAAAACCGGGGCGAGAAGGATGTGGAGGTGGATGCATTGAAAATGGTGCCGCCGGCAATTTTCTTTGTGGATTTAAAAACTGACAGTGCCTCGTGGATTAACAGAAATTATGCGGAGTATTACGGATTGCATTCCATCATATTGAAACCGTCTAACTCTGGTGAAAAAACAAATTGAAAATGGAATTTTTAAAGAAAACTGCTGATTATTTAATAAAAAATCACCCTGACGATTT
>DAOOWO010000081.1:0-8772 GCA_035371225.1 Bacteroidales bacterium
TTGTCTTCCCATTGCCGATGTTGACGGCCCCACGCCATTCAGCCTTTCTGCCACGGGCTGTGTGCAGAACGGAACCGCTTCCGCAGTGGTCAACGGCAACCTGGTATGTATCACCTATACCCCCGACAGTGCATGGACAGGTATAGACACTGTTTGTGTCATCATCTGTGATGGACTGGGAGCCTGTGATACCGGATACCTGATTATCAATGTAGTGCCCGACACTTCACAGCCAGTGATAATAGGCGTTGCTAAAACAATAACGGAGGTTATTGTAAACACAGATCACAGCTATGAAGTCCAATATTCAATTATTACTGAGAATTTAGGCAATACCCTGTTAACAAATGTAGCGCTGTTCGAGAATCTATCGAACACTTTCCCGTTGCCGACCACATTCAGCATCAGTGTGCCACCGATTGTCACCGGAACGTTAGTTGCGAACACGGCGTTTTACGGAGTATCGGATACAAATCTATTATTGCCGGCGAGCACACTAGCAGCAGGTACAGCAGATACAGTAAAATTCTCTGTAAATATTGTGGTAGATGGTTATTGGGGACCTTTTACCAATGTTGTAACAGGTATGGGAGAAAATAATGGTATATTTACCACAGACACTTCGGACAACGGTGTGATTACAGATGCCAACGGGAACAACAATCCTAACGAAACCGGAGAGAACGACCCGACGGTACTAATATTATCCCCTGATCCTGAAATTGGGCTAGCCAAAGAAGTAGTCAACATCACTGAACAATACGATGGCAGCTATATCGTAGTCTTCAGCCTGACAGTAGAAAATCTTGGCAATGACACACTCTATAGTGTGCAGGTTACTGATAACCTGTCGCAGACTTTCCCGCCACCGGCAACATTCCAGGTTGTATCTTCTCCGGTGGCAACAGGAAGCCTTACAGCCAATAATTCATACAACGGGGACACTGACATTAACCTGCTGGTCAATGCTGTCAGTATACTTGCCCCAGGACAAATTGAATACATTCAGTTTAAAGTACGCGTATTCACTCATAGTATTCAAACACAAAAATTCTTCAACACCGCTGTTACAGAAGCCATCGGCACTCTGGGCAAAGTTGTGAATGACACATCCACACAAGGCACTATCACGGATATTAATGGTAATGGCATTGCAAATGAGGAATTGGAAAACACTCCCACTCCCATCGAGCTTACACCATTCCCGATAAAAATTCCAGACGGTATTTCGCCAAATGGCGATGGAATTAACGATTTCTTTGTCATACCGGGCATAGAGAATTATCCTGATTGTGAGCTCACGATATACAACCGTTGGGGGAACCTAATCTATCGCAAGAACTCATATGATAATAGTTGGGATGGGACACCCAATGTGGGGATATTGCTCACAGGCAAACAAAAAGTTCAGCCGGGGACATATTATTATATCCTGGACTTTAACTATGAAGATATGGAACCTGCGAAGGGATATGTTGTTGTTCAATATTAATCAATGAAAAAACTTAAGATCATGAGATACAAAACATCATTCAGGGTAATTATCATCATTATAGTGATGGCGTTGTGCCTGTTTTCCAACAGGAAAGAAGTGAAGGCACAATTTGATCCGATGTTCACTCAGTATATGAACAACGAGATGTTCATCAATCCCGCATACGCAGGTGCCAAGGAAGCACTGGCCGTTACCCTGCTTCACCGGCAGCAGTGGGTGGGCTTCCCGGGAAGGCCTATCACTACCACATTCTCTATCAATGCACCGTTGTACCAGAACAAAATGGGGCTGGGCCTGGCGTTTCTTAACGAAAAGATCGGCGTACTGAACCGTAACCTTATCTATCTGAGCTACGCCTACCGCATGAGAACCGGCGCCCGCAGCTTCCTGAGCTTCGGACTTATGGGAGGGATACACCTGCAGGTTAACAGGCTAGGCGATGTCACTACAATACAGCCGGGAGATCCCAGTTTTATTGCCAACACCCCCCTGATAGGCACGCCTAACTTCGGCTTTGGGATGTATTTCAATACCGATAAGTTCTATGCAAGTTTTTCTATTCCCAGGATGCTCGACGACAATATTACCTATAACAGTGCCGGAAAAATCATCAAAGGCGTTTCTTTCAAACTTAAGTCATGGCATTACTATTTAGCCGCCGGGAGGGTATTTACCATCAGCGACAATTTTAAACTCAAGCCGCATGCCATGATGAAACTGGCTATCAACGCACCTGTAGAATTTGACATTAACCTCAACGCTCTGATTATCGAAAAGTTATGGCTCGGCCTGGGCTACCGCAGTAAGGCTGATATCAGTTTCATGGCGGGTTTACAGATACTACCATCGTTACTGCTTTCGTATTCATACGATTACCAACTCACCCCGATAAAGAAATTTTCCGGCGGATCCCACGAAATAGTGCTCTCGTATGTTTTTGCCTACAAAGGAAAGAAGATACTTTCGCCGCGTTACTTCTAATACCATAATAATTTTTAAGCCATGAAAAATATTTTAAAATCTATAGCTGCTTTTTGTATCCTCACTGTTGTCTGCACAAGCCTCCCTGCCCAGAACAACGCACTGCATAAAGCTAATAAACTTTATAACCTCAAAGCTTATGCCCAGGCAATACCCAGATATTTGCGTGTAATCAGGAAAGACAGCAGCATCGCGGAGGCTGTCTTCAATATTGCGGATTGTTACCGTCAGGTAAATGATTCTCGTAATTCAGAGTTCTTTTATAAACGCTGTCTGAAACAACCCGGGGCCAAGCCGATACACAAGTTTTACTATGCCCAGGCCCTCATGGAAAATGGCAAACCGGAACTGGCAAAAAAATATATGAAGGAATTTCAGGAGGACGAACGGGGAAAAACTTTTTTCCAGGCACTGGCCAACAGGGAAAAGTTTTACAAAAACACTAACGATTATAAAATAAAAAAAGCTCCATTCAACTCTGCGCAAAATGATTTTTCCCCGGTAATCTATAAAGACAAGATAGTATTTGTTTCCGCGCGGACACGGGCTATGCTGCTGAACTACAAACATTCCTGGACCGGACTGAATTATTATTCGTTATATGTAACGCAGAAATGCGGAGAAGAATGCTACACTAAATCAAAAGTTTTTGCCAAAAACATCAGGACACGTTACAACAATGGGCCGGCATGTTTTGATCCCGAAAATAAAAACATTTATTTTACCCGCAACAATGTCCAGAAGAAAAAGGTAGTCAGAGCCTCCAACGGCGAGCTCAAAGTCAGCCTGTTCTCCGCCGAGGTCAACGAAGCAAAAAAACAATTTGACCATATGGGAAGCCTGCCTTTTACAAGCAAAGAATATAATACTGCTCATCCGTCGGTTTCTGCCAACGGAAAACGCCTGTATTTTTCTTCCGACATGCCCGGCGGACAAGGCGGCATGGACCTGTGGTTCTGTGAAAAAACAGAAGAAGGCTGGGGACAGCCCAAAAACCTCGGAAAAAAAATTAACACCCCCGGCAACGACGTGTTCCCCTGTGTTACGGAAAGCAATACGCTATACTTCTCCTCCAACGGCCGTGAAGGCATCGGCGGGTTGGACATCTTTTGTGTCGCACTGGATGCCACCGGAATGCCAAAAGATTCTGCCAAAAACATGGGCGCACACCTCAACAGTACTGCCGACGATTTCGGTATCACGTTTTATCCCGGAGAAAAATCAGGATTCTTCAGCTCCAACAGGGACAGCTACGACCTCAACGACGATATCTTTGAGTTCGCCATCGTAAAACCTGAAAAAAAGCCCTACACCATTCTGGTCATGGATACTCTTACCCGTAAACTCCTCGAATCAGGTATTGAGGTTACCAACAACGAAACCGGAGAAAAGACATCGCTTACCGAGGAAGAAGGTACCTTTACCGTGAACCTCTTTCCCGGGCACAGCCACAGCATCAACGCTACAAGCGAAGGCTATATCCCAAAAAACAATATCGAATACGTGACCCCGACATATAATTCCGATCCTTTTGAGATTCTTCTTAAACAACTGCCCCCGAAACCAAAATATTATATTGCCGGCACGGTTTACGAAATCATGGAAGACAAAAGCAAAATGAAGGTGAACAACGCTCTGGTACAGATTACCGACCCCGGGAACAACGTGGTGTATTCGCACATCACCGACACCTCGGGGGCTTACTATGCACCGGATCTGAAACCAAGAACCACTTATGTGGTTACAGCCTCGCCTCCGGGATTTTTCAATAAATCAGAAATAGTGGACTCTATTCCCAGGGGAGGTGCCATCCGTGATTTTTATGTTTCCAGAATCGTCGTGGGCAAAGCGATAAAGATAGAAAACATCTATTTCGACTACGATAAGTCCAATATTAGGCCCGATGCTGCCCTTGAACTTAACAAAATAGTAAAACTGCTCAACGAAAACCCCTCTATTATCATCGAACTGGGTTCACATACCGACTGCCGCGGGAAAAAATCATATAACGAAGCTCTCTCGGACCGCCGTGCTAAATCAAGCGCTGCGTATATCATCAGCCAGGGTATTGATGCAAGCCGTATCAGTGGCAGAGGGTATGGCGAAAATATGATGATTGTCGACTGTCCCTGCGAAGGCACACAAAAATCAAATTGTTCCGAAGAAGAACACCAACTCAACCGCCGCACAGAATTTAAAGTTACCGGATTTGTAAAAGGGGTGGGCAACGTAAACATGAAAAGCGATAAGCCATCTAATGTCATCACCGACCCCAAACCACCGGAAAAATAAGAAGAAAAAAACATGAAAACAGCCCCGCAGCAATAATGACGGGGCTGTTTTTTTTCATAAACAAGACATGAATGGTTATATAAAATACAAATTTTCAAGTACAAATGTGTTATAATTTCATGTGATAAAAAAAAATCGTCCATCTTTAAAATTTTTCTCGAAATTTGTACGTACGTTAACTATCGGTTTTACCAAATAAAGAAATGTTATCAACTCGCTGAATTATTTTTCATTTGGTCAAAATCAGGCAAAACAAATGAGGAAATTTCACAAATCTGAATTTTTATGAAAAAAACACTATTTTTAATTACTTTTTTGGTATCCAATGCCATAGTTTTTGCACAAACCTGGCCAACCAGCCTGGCAGGCCGCTGGACTTTTGACAATGCCTCCAACCTTTTACAAGCGACTATTGGCAACAATCTTGTTCTAACAGGAACCCACGCAATTGTCCCCGGGCCAGTTCCCGGCGATGGAGCCATAGCCATTGACGCAGGCAGTTATTATACCTGTACGCACGGCATTCCCGCAAATGGCGGCGGTTCATATGTGAATGAGTATTCCATCATGTTCGACATAATGATTGATAATCCCAAGGAATACCATTGTCTTTTCCAAACAAATCAAAGCAACAGCAACGACGGGGATGTTTTTTTCAATCCCAACAGCCAGTTGGGAATTTCCGCCACCGGGTACACAGGATTTTCAATAAAGGCAAATAATTGGTACAGGGTTGTTGTAACTGTAGATCTCGCATCCAGCCTGCGTTACTATATTGACGGAAAACTTGTTCTTGACGCCGTCAGTCAACCTATTGACGGTACTTATTCCTTAGATCCCACTGTACTTTTTTTCGCTGATGAAAATGGTGAGGACAATATGATCTATGTAGCACAGGTTGCGCTTTTTAACACTTCACTGGGTGCAGCAGAAGTCCTCGGGTTGGGAGGTTTTCATGGTTCAAACATAACTCCTTACCTGCAATCACCAACGATCAGTTCCAATTATATCAGTTGGAATTCATATTATTCAGCGTCCACCGTGGTACAGTATGGAACTACTCCGGGGCTTGGGACCTCTGCAACAGGCTCGTATGAAGATATCGGAGTGTCACCCACCATTAACCGCTGGCATACCGTTAAACTAACAGGATTATCAGCCGATACAAGGTATTACTATCGTTGTATCAGTGGTACAGATACTTCGGCCATATTTCATTTCCGCACGCCGCCGGCACCGGGCACTCAGGGCAAACATATCCGTTTTGCAAAAATTGGGGATACCCAGACCAACACACTCACCAGCACCGCTATTATTGACACTATTGCGTACCTGTTCCATCAACTTTACGGGCCTGACTGGCAGGATTCGGTGAATTTCATCATGCATTCAGGAGACATATGCGAAAACGGTGCGGATATGGGTCGTTACATGAATGAACATTTTAACCCACATTCAAGTTTATCACCCTATATATCAACAATGATTTCCATAGGAAATCATGAAGGGGAAAGCAACTATTTCTATTCTTTTATGAAATACGAAGACCTTGGCGGGTTCTCCGAACGGTATTATAGTTTCAATCTTGGAAATTGCAAATTCATTGCGCTTAATACCAGCGGGACCTATAACTTTTTCACGCAGACCAACTGGCTGCAGGACCGCCTGAATGAGGCCAATGCAGACGCCGCTACTGATTTTGTTTTTGTTTATAACCACCAGCCCGGTCATAGTGAGATATGGCCTGATGGCAATACGGCCTATGTAGAAGACAACCTGTATCCCCTGGAGGCAGCCTGCCCCAAAATGGTTTTGACCACGCACGGACATTCGCACAATTACGAACGCGGCGCAATACGAGGCACTCACAGTAGCAACTGGGATTTTTGGGAAGTACTTTCCGGCGGCGGCGGCGGAGCGCTTGATCGTTGGGGAATGTATGGCAACCAGACTGACTATCCCGAAATTCAAAAGTCACTCGATCATTATAATTTTATGCTGGTGGATGTTGATATGAGCGCCAGGACCGTGTTTGCTAAAACATACAGCCTGGGAAACACAGACAAACCACGTAATTTAGAAGTACTGGACAAATGGCACCGGATACTGAACCAGCCGGCACCGGATAAACCGGACGCTATTGCTCCGGAACTCTATGCTTCACCACAGCCCACACTAACGGCTTCTTCGTTCTCAGGACTTGATACGCTGATGACCTCAGAATTTCAACTGGCTTTATCCTCTGGAAATTTCAATAGCCCATTATTAGATGTAGTGACCGATGTTGATAATTTTTACGGAGATTCCGGCTCACCCTTGTATAATCCTATCAACCTCAATACCGGTTTGAACCTGGAAACATATACGCTTGAGCCCGGTGTGCTGTCTGTAGGCCAGTCGTACATGTGGCGCATGCGCTACCGCGATAAAAATCTGAGATGGAGCGATTGGTCAGATACGCTTCAGTTTGCTGTTACGCCTGTTGGACTTGCAGAAAATAACTTAACCAATTCATTGGAAGTTTATCCGAATCCCAATACCGGAAATTTCACAATTTCATTGCCGCAAAACGCCACAGACGTAACCATCTATAATGCCACAGGACAACTCGTAGAAAAATTTGAAGGCAATCTTCAAATGCTTATGAATGTCACCTTGTATAAAAACGGAATTTATTTTGTAATTGTGAATACAGACAACACTACTTACAAAAAGAAAGTTATTGTCAGCAGGTAAAAACGGCATTTGATATACTGCAGGGCAAAATCAAATAAATCCGCAATAACTAACTTCCATGACCCTGGGGGTTTCGAGAGTTTATTTATTATTATGTGAATAACTTTTATATTTGTTGCAGGAAAAGTTTATGGATTGTTTTACAAATGCGCAAAAAACAATTTTTAGCCAAAATACTAAAAATGGAGAAACTGAAAAAACAATTATTCATACTGACAACTCTGTTATTGTCATTGTCATCTGCACAAGGACAGACAAATGTTTATCATCCATTTCCTGACTCAAATGTGGCTTGGAGTGAATTTGATTATTATCAAGGCGTATGTGAGCCCCCAAATTATTGTAAATACACACTTTTTATTCAGGGTGATACAACTTTAAATACACTCCATTATCATAAAATCTATTCTAATGACAGCTCTTCGATTTCTTACGTTGGCGGATTAAGAGAAAATAACAGGAGGATTTATTATTTTGATAAAAATTGTTCACACGATATTCTTCTTTATGACTTTAATTTAAATATAGGCGATTCAATATTGCTTTCATGCATGTATTGCGATACCACATATCCAATGTATATGAAAGTTGTCAGCATCGATTCAATATTACTTTCAGATATGACTTATCGAAAAGAAATAAATTTCAACTGGGGCCCTTCTATGTCCTGGATTGAAGGAATAGGAAGTAAATTTGGATTGTTATACCCCTATTATACTTGCATACTATGTATTTGTTCGACTGAGTTGGTATGTTTTAAACAGAATGATGTAATATTATATTCAAAAGAAGATAATGTTCAATGCTCTGACTATGTCGTTTCAGATAACGCTATAAAGAGTGATTCAATTTTTTTTCATATATACCCTAATCCATTTTCAACATGGACCACGATACAATCAAGCGAAATTACTGATAATGCTTGTTTGATGATTTACAATTAATTTGGGCAGGCAGTAAGGCAAATAGATAATATTTCGGGCCAGACAATTGTTTTGCAGCGTGACAAATTAGCAAGTGGGCTATATTTTCTTCGCTTGACGCAAGACAACAAAGTTATTGCAGTTGACAAGTTAATAATAGTTGACAATTGATAAGAATGATTGCACTAGTACATAATCAAGTAGGCTCTGCTATTACTCTGCCGGCAGAGAAAGCCTCTTACAGTTCCGCTGAGTTTACCTAAGTGCCACAGTACGTATAGGTTTCGCATACAGCGAATCATTAAAGCGAATCTTTAATATATAGAGCAATCTTATCAAAAAAGT
>DAOOWO010000082.1:0-8693 GCA_035371225.1 Bacteroidales bacterium
AAGTGGATGCCCCGGAGGCTATCAAGGTGGAAGATGTACCCGGGCAGATTGACGCCGGAGAAGCTGTGGCCGAGATAATGGCATTAGGGTTTATGGACACGGTAACAGTGGTGGAACCGGTACACCCGGCAGCGTCAGTCCCAGTAAGAGTATACGTAGTATTTACTGTTGGTGACACTGTTACCGACGGACCGGTCAGTGAACCAGGCATCCACACATAAGTAGAGGCTCCGGAAGCTGTCAGCGTGGAAGAACTTCCCGGACAAATGGATGCCGGTGAAGCAATAGCTGAAACAACAGCGTTCGGGTTTATGGATACGGCAACGGTAGTGGATCCGGTACATCCTGCAGCGGTTGTGCCTGTAACGGTATAAGTGGTATTCACCGTAGGTGATACGGTTACCGAAGCTCCGCTTAGAGATCCGGGCATCCAGGAATATGTGGAGGCACCTGAAGCCGACAGAGTACTGGAAGTTCCCATGCAGATGGAAGCCGGTAACGCACTAGCAGAGATACTTGCATTGGGGCTGATAGTGACGCTTACCGTGGCTGTGCCCGAACATCCTGCAACACTGCCAGTAACAGTGTATGTAGTATTAGTTGTGGGAGAAACATTAACCGGCGAACCTGTCAAACTCCCAGGCATCCAGGTATAGGTTGTTCCAGCTACAGAACTGGTAGCCGATAATGAGGAAGAAGTACCCACACAAATTGAAGAGGGAGCTGCTGTAGGAGTAATCACAGGATTGGGGTTCACCGTAACGGTAACAGTATTGGTTCCAACACATCCGGTGGCAGAAGTTCCGGTTACGGTATAGGTAGTTGTGATAGTGGGCGAAACGCTAACCGAGGCACCGCTAAGTGAACCGGGCATCCAGGAATAAGTAGATGCTCCCGAAGCTGTTAATGTGGTGCTTATACCGGAACATACCGAAGCGGAGGCCGGAGTAACCGTTATTGCAGGTCCGGGATTTACTGTAACAGTAACAGTAGTATCATAAGTGCAGCCATAATTATCGGTTACGCTATAAGTATAAGTGTTGGTGCCTGAAACATTAGGGGCAATGGTAACCGGATTGGATCCCGTAGGTGACATGCCTGGTCCTGACCAGTTTTGAGTAACTATTGTCGGCGTAAAACCCCACAAGGAAGGATAAAGCGAAGGGCTAAAATTCACTCCCCACTGGAAAATATACCCATTGTCCAACCCAAGATTATCTGTTACCGTAATAGTCCAAGTGCCATTTAATGGGCAACCCACAAAAGATGTCCAGTTACCTGAAGCCTGGTAGGTTCCGGCATTTGCCTGGCTGACAGAGGTACTTACCTGCCCTATAGGATCGGTATAGGGAGCCACCGTTGTCCAGTTGGCCGAATTATCAATAAATCCCGACGTTGCTGTTGGCGAAAAGCAGTAATCATAGCCAATACCAGGTGTGGTATTTGACGAATTCCCATCAACCGGCAAGTCTTGTCCTACGGGTTCCCCTAATATCGTACCACCGCCAGAGTTAGGATAAGGCAACAACACAATGGAACTGCCATTGGGGCACGACAAGGAAATTTGCAAGTCTCCCATATACGTATGTTCCATGTTGAGGCAAACACTTACAATATCATTGACAGAGGTTACTGTCTGGCCTGGAGAAAAATTAGAAAAGTTCAGTCCAGTGGTGTATGAAACTCCCGATCCGTCGGGAAGAAAAGTTGTTCCGGCCAAAGTAGCCCCGGTAGGTTGCGACCAGGGTGTCGGCGTGGCCACACCCGTCAGTGTGGTATTCTGGCCTACACAAATAGTGGTTGGGTTGGCATTGGTACCGGCAAATACCGGCGTAGTAGATACCCGGACCCGAATATCAATGACATTAGAGCTTAAACAACCATTGACATCAGTTACAACCAAACCTACCTGATAACCTCCGCCGGTAGTGTAAGTATGCGAAACAGTCTGGCCTGTTGCAGTAGTACCATCACCAAAGGTCCAAGTGAAAGTGGATGTGGCATTGCTTTGGGTATAACTTGTCCCGTTTTGCGGATAGTTGGCCGATCCGTTAAAAGTTATTGACTGTCCCTGACAGGCATTAATATACTGGCCTGAAACGGCCGGCGTTGAACTGGCCAATACGGCCTGGACAGTCTGACAGGGCTGTGTACAGGAAATAGTGGCCACCCACCCCGAATACTGCACGGAGCCATCGGAATGAAAAACAAAAGTGAGGCAACCGCTGGTATTGCCATTTGTGGCTTGCACAATACCGGTCAATGGAGTTCCGTTATCATAAGTGCCCAAAGTAGGCGAAGCGGTATTGGGCCCATCATAAATGGTCAGATAATCGTAGTTGTCTTCCACATTAAATGAGGTAAAATTAAGGCGCACTTTCGACCCCGGCGTGGAAGGGCAGATGGTATAAGTAAGGTTTTGGCTGGCAGAATAGTTTCCTGTACCACCGCTATCATAAAAAGTTCCCGAACAGGTAGTAACAGTGGAATTGCTCATGTTATAAGACTGCGCAATAGAAAAAAGCCCAAAGGCACAAAACAATACCGTAAATAGGACTTTATGTAAAAAACTCCTCATAAAACTAATTTTTATAGTGATTAAATCCATCGGTAATTTCAGCATGGCTAAGAATAACTATAACCTTGCGGCTTCCCTGCACCAGGTAATAATTCCTCATAGGAGAAATTTTATACCTGTATAACAAAAGGTTGAATGTAGGCAGATCATTAATGCTTAATACTTCGCCAGTATTCTGTTTGGTAGCTCTGTCAATTTTGAAAAGATAGGGATAAACAGGCAAATCCACGGGCTTCTCGTTAGGAATCTCAATGACAAACCAACCTCCTTCCGTAAGGTAGTTGTAATATAGGATACCGTTGGGGTCTGCCGATAGTATGCCATTAATTTCAGTTTCTGTCAGTGCTGCTTTAACTAATTCATTGGCGACTGCCGTTTGTTGAGCGACAGCCATACCTGACAAACTTAACAGCAAAAAGAAAATAAGTATATTTCTTCTCATATTTATAATATTAATTCAAATAAAAACTCTCAAAGTTTATCGAAATATTGCCAAAAATATTTATTTTTTTCTATTAAATAAAATTAACGCTAATTTTTTTCAACTGAAATATTAACCCCAGTAATTCAATTTTATCATTTTTATAAAAAATAGCTCATAAGGCTTAACGTAAAAATTGAGGAAATAATTAGGGAAATAAAAAAAAACAATCGTCCTTGTCAAACTACAAGAAGTAAAAAACCAAAAATGTCTACTGGTTAATTATGTTCTTTGAAACTAAAAAGCAGCTCCCTGCCTGTTAGCATATCAAGACTACATGAACTGATTTCATTTTTACAGACTAGTTTGTCTATTGGCTCTGTAAGCAATAAATTCGGGGTTGGCCAGATTTTCCTTATTATATTTTAAAGGCTCTGAATTTTCAACATTCCTTATCTTTCCTCCAGCAGAGCGTAATATGGCATCCCCTGCTGCAATATCCCATTCCATAGTACGCCCGAAACGCGCGTATTCATCGGCTCGGCCTTCGGCCAGGGCGCATAGTTTCAACGAACTACCCATACTAACAAAATGTTTGGGATTTTGCTTTGCCTCAAGATATTTGCTTGTTTTGGCATTGATGTGCGATTTGCTGACCACGTAAGTATATATTTCGGTTTGGGTATCAGGCAATGGGGTACATAGGGGAATAATAGCATCTAAGGCATCTTCACTACCGTTATTTACCACCTTCGAGGCTGCATCCACCTTAAAAGCACCCTGCCGTATGGTGCCAAAATAAAGTACATCATGCGCCGGGGCATAAATCACTCCCAAAACAGGGACACCTTCTTTTACAAGTGCGATGTTTACTGTGAAATCATTGCTTCGGGAAAGAAATTCTTTGGTTCCATCCAACGGATCAACAAGCCAGAAAACATTCCATTTTTGCCGCTCCTGATATGGAATTTTTGTTGATTCTTCGGAGATAACAGGTATTTTCAAAGGCGCTAAACGCTCCAGTATTAGCTGATTTGCAGCAATATCGGCATTGGTAACCGGGGTCAAATTCATTTTAATCCTGATTCGCACCTTGTTATTGTATATTTCCATAATTCTGATACCTGCATCAACAGCAGCTTTTGCTGAAATATTGAGGAGTTCTGTAATATCTTGAGCCATAATAAGTATTAAAATTTTGTTTTCAACGATAAAGCACAGACGTATTATTCACCTTTATATGGATGATAGTTTTTCATGGTAAGCAGTGAAATCAGCCCGCATTTTAAGATAAGTTATTTGCCCGTCGGCAATAACAACACTGAATGCCAGTGGATTTTCCGATTTCGGCCTTTTTTTTATTTCAATTTTTAATAAGTCTACAACCATAGGATTTACAATGTTCAGAAATTTTATTTCGTCGGCCCCGGTAAGCATAATCTTCTGATTTTTCAACACCTCGATCACTTCACGTATCATCTGTACGAGACATACGCCGGGAACCACAGGGTTGCCCGGGAAATGCCCCTCGTATATACGGTGTTCTTTCACAAGTTGTATGGTAACCACTGTTTTGTCTTCCCCAAGATAAGTCTGAACAATTTTAAAAAAAGAATGTAAAAGCATATTGTAAATTATTTTATAATAAATAATTCGTCCGAAACACCACTGTTGATCTTTCGGTTGTTAAACCATATATCGGTTACGTCACCAGACACTTCGTTCATTTGAACATGTGACACAGAAAACATTTTTTTATCAAAAACCAAAACGAAATCCCTGAAGTAATCTTTCACATCACCGACAAGGGGTGTGATTATGAGTTTGTATGTAACATCATTTTCCAGGAACCTGGAGGTAAAATCGTTTTTATCACTCAGGACATCTCCTTTGATAATTCCGCCTAATATAGTGCTTAATTTCTTAAAGGATTCACTTGCTGTAAAATCATAGGAATTGTTTTTTTCGCCGTCCCTGACAAACATCTTTCCATTATTAATAATTATCAGGTATCTGAATGGTTCGGTGTATTCCCAACGAATCATCGGTCCGTTTTTAAAGCAAAAATATCCTTTTGATTCCACAGCATCCTTCAAAATTTTCATTGTCTTGAGCTGAACAAAATCGCTCTCAATACTTATAAGATTTGCATTATACGTTTTAAGCAATCGAATAAAATGAGTCGTATCTTTCATCGTTTTGTATGCCGTATCGGGAACTCCGGCATTAATATTCCCATGACAAAAAAACAGCAGGCATAAAAAATTAATAACAAATTTATTCATAAGCTTTTACATTTAGTGCCTCGTCCAAAGGGACAAATTCCAGTTTTTGTTGCCTGCATTTTTTAATAAAATCACTGATAATTATGTCAATACCCGCTATCCTGTCGTGAAAAAGCACGATGTCGCCCGCTTTGACTTTTGAAATCCGTTTGTTCAGTTTATCAAAATCCCTGGTGGTGGTATCCAACGAACGCAAACTCCATCCAACCGGCGACAGCTTGAGTTGTTTAACTGCCTTTTTAATATTCGGGTTGGTTACTCCAAAAGGCGGTCTGAAAAATCGCGGCCTGACCCCAATTATTTTTTTTATCGTATCACCAGCTTTTCGGAGATCATCGGCCACTTTTTCCGAAGACCAGAAACCATAAAAGTTGTGATGTCGATAGGAATGATTTCCAATGATATGACCTTCATCAAAAATTTGTTTTACCAGGCCGGGCAACATTTCAGCTTTCTGGCCAATCACAAAAAAAACTGCCTTTACATTATTTTTTCGCAGTATTTCAAGAATTTTTGGAGTTATCTCTTCGTCCGGGCCATCATCAAATGTCAATACCACCTTGCTGTTACTTTCAATTCTGTTGATTACATCAAAATAAAATGACAACTCTATGCCAAATGAACCGGCCATGGTAAATAAAATCAGTAGTACCACTGGCAATAAAAACCACCAAAGAGAAAGGTCAAAAAGAAGAACCAATCCTCCCGTTATTGTTAGCAAAACAATGATAAAAAGAAGGATTTTATTAAATTTCAGCATGAGGAAAGCAAAATCATGGAATGTTCTGAATTATTAAAATGATTGTACACAAGGATATTTCTAAACTCGTCTGCCATACGACACCGGAGTTTCAACGCATCAGGGCAATAATTATTTTTCAAAATATTGGCAGCAACCCAGGTTGCAAAAGCTGTAGAAGTAAAATAATCTCCGCAGAGGTGTTTATAGTATAAAATGTTGTTATCGGCAAAAATACTTGCCGAGACAGCATCATACACGATATCTGAAGCTTTGTCTCCGCTGTAGCCCATCATCACCGCATCTATTTCTTGTACCGAAAGACCTTGTTGTTGTATAAAATCAGCAATAAAACTTACGGTTTGTCCAGGGTCGGCAGGCTTGTAAAAGGTTTTCACGTCATCGATAGCCGCAAAAGCATTTTCGGGAACGGCAGATACCACAAAAAAAGAGGCGCCTTCGCCAGCTATGCCACCGTCAGTGCGGTCAGCAAAAAGACTTGTTTCTGAACCCATCACGCTTTTGTATATTCCCAGCCGTTTCATTACCGTATAGGAAACCCGGGTTATTTCGTCTACACCACCAAGCAAAATTTTTGCACCATGCTGTTCATAAGCCATCATCATCGCATCAAGCAAAGCATTTTCAAAAGAAAAACAACGGTGCACATAAGCGTAATTATAACTGTTGCATTTCAGCAACAATGCAATCTGCCCGGCAATGGTATTGTGCGTGGACTGTATGAAAGAGGTTGGTGGTAAAAACTGTTCTTTGTTTTTAATGATTTCGTTCAGAAAAGATTCGGTATCTTCAATACATCCCAGGCCTGTACCAGTGATGATGGCATCAGGATTTTCCACACCGGCCTCTTTGAGACATTGTAAAGCCGCGGCCACGCCCATTTTCACCACTCGTCCCATCCGGCGGATCAATGTAGGACTGATATAGGCTTTATAGTCAGGCTCAACACACTTCATAAATTCGGTTTCATATTTATCCGGTTTGTGGAGTTCGAAGGGAGTGCCCATGGTAGGTTGTGGACTGATAGCTACAGCGGCATTAATATATGTTTTCATGTTTGTTTGCTTACTTATTTGTTTTTACTGCAGAAATTACCAATGTCGAGTTGTTTCCGCCAAAACCAAAGGAATTGGACAATACATGATCGACCTTACAATTTTCGATAAGCCGCACCACCGGCGAAAAGCCCAGTTCCGGGATTGGTTCTGCAAAATTCAGGTTCGGAAATATCATCTTATGTTGAATAGCCAGCACCGAGATGACCGCCTCCAGGCCTCCGGCAGCACCCAAGGTATGCCCTGTAAAAGGTTTGGTAGAGCTAAATAAAGGAATGTTTTCGCCAAAGATTCTTTTCATGGCCACACCTTCCGAAAGATCGTTGTTTCCGGTACCCGTTCCATGGACATTGATATAATCAATCTCATGAGGCTGCAACCCACTCATCGCCAATGCCTTACTCATTGCAAGAAAGGCGCCTTGACCTTCGGGGGAAGATGCTGTCTGATGGTAGGCATCGTTGGCATTGCCGAAACCTTTTACTTCTGCAAGGGGTTTATTTTCCAAATCATTAAGTACTTTTTCCGAGACCAGCACCAAATAACCAGCGCCCTCGCCCAGGTTCAAGCCGGCACGCGTAGCATCAAAAGGACGACAATGGTTTTTATCCAATATCATCAGGGTATTGAAACCATTGAGGGTGAAGCGTGTCAGCGAGTCGGTGCCGCCAGCAACCACCACATCCACCACATTGTTTTTTATCAGCCGCGAACCAAACATAATTGCATTGGCCGATGACGAACAGGCAGTGCTTATGGTAGCCAGATAATCTTTTATGCCCAGGGACGAAGCTATATGCTCCGTGCTGTTGGCACAATCGTGGCCTCTGATGCCGTTGATATCACCGGAATTATTATCCGCATAAAACTCGTCATAAAAGCGTTCGCTCAGGTCCATGCCTCCCACAGATGTGGCCGAAACCAGGCCGCAACGCCACTTTTTGAGTTCCACGCCAGCATTTTTAACGGCTTCCCTGGCGGCAATCATCCCAAAAAGACTCGTGCGCGTTATCACCTTATCAGGTTCAATGCCAAGAATTTCTTTCAGTTCCTGATTAGATTTTTTTATTTCGGCAAAAGGTATTTTACCTTTATAAATAGTATCAATAAAATCCACCTGCCCCACACCGTGTTTCGAGGTTTTAAGCGAATAAAGTGTTTCATCCGCATTCAGTCCAACGGCAGAGATGGCTCCGATACCTGCAATAAATACTTTATCGTACATGCATTATGTTTTAAAACAGCGAAATTAGTATTTTTTGGCCAAAAAGAAGTGATTTTATCAAGCCTTGAATTGCAAAATGATGGGCAGATGGCATCCTGCATGGTCGTCAGCCATGCAATTGCCGTCATTGTAGGCGGCTCAGGGAAAAATCATTTTGCAGATGTTTTCAAATTTTGTACCTTTGCAAAGTAAAACAACAGTTCGGTCTGTCGCTGACGCCTTAGGCGGAAGAGGAAAGTCCGGGCAACAAAGGGCTCCATACTTCCTAACGGGAAGGTCCCGGCACGCAGGTGCAGGGAACAGATAGTGCCACAGAAAATAACCGTCCCGACGGATACCGTCAGGATAAGGGTGAAAACGTGAGGTAAG
>DAOOWO010000083.1:0-8690 GCA_035371225.1 Bacteroidales bacterium
ATGGCACCAACGAAAAAAACGATCTGAATGATATTTCATTAAAAATGGACAATGAATATAAATTCAACTCCAACAATCAACTGGAATTTGGCCTACAATACTCCAATTACAATATTTCTTACTCGTATATCCAAAACGACACCATCCCGAAGCTTAATATGAAAAACTACGGGAACATCGCCAGTGTTTATGCACAAAATCGCATGAAATTTTTCAATAAATTATCGGTACTTCCCGGTGTCCGGCTGACATATTTCGATGTGTGTAATAAACTGTATTTCGAGCCACGGATTCAGGCTAATTATGAAATTATTAAGAATCTGAAATTAAAAACGGCCTGGGGAATCTATTATCAGTTTGTGAACAGGATTGTCCGTGAAGACATAATGTCGGGAAGCCGTGATATCTGGATATTATCTAACAACACGAACCTCCCGGTCGGAAAGGCAACCCATTATATTCTTGGCGCCAGTTACGACTATAAGGATTTCCTGTTTGATGTGGAAGCTTATTACAAAGACCTGAAAGGACTGAGCGAATATACATTGCGGTTTACACCACAGTTCGGACAGGAAATAAATTATTCAGAGTTGTTTTATCAAGGCGAAGGCTATACCCGGGGAATAGAATTCCTGCTACAAAAAAAATCCGGCAGATATTCAGGATGGGTCGGCTACACGCTAAGTGAAACACGTTACCATTTTCCGGTATGCGGCGACGACTATTTCAGCGCTTCCCAAGACGTAACACACGAAATAAAAATTATCAACACCTATAAACTAAAAAAACATTTCACCTTCTCAGCCACCTGGATCTTTGCTACCGGGAAACCCTATACAGAACCGTTAGGAGGATATACCTTAAACATGCTTGATGGTAATACCAGTAGTTTTATACTTGCCGGTTCTAAAAACAGTGCCAGATATCCGGCCTACCACCGGCTTGATGTCATGGCAAAATATGATTTCTTTATCTGGGGCTCAAAAGGGGCCATTACCTTGTCGGTCTTCAACCTATATAACCACAAAAATGTGTGGTATAAAGAATTTGAAATTGATGAAACAGGACTGACAGAAACGAATGTGAACTTTTTAGGAATAACACCTAACCTTACATTAACTTATCAACTCAGATAAAATGAAAAGAACCATCATAACAGCCCTATTTTTCGGAGTGTTTTTGACATCTTGTGAAAAAACACTTATTGACAGTGAATCTGCTGCAAATGTGCCTGTAATTAAATCATACATTAATTGCGGCGACAATTCCATTGGTGTGGAAATAATTAAAATCACCCCCTATTCAAATGATGAAGTTTCCGACACACAGGCAATAACCGGCCTGTCGGTTTATATTAACGATCTGGCGCTTTATGAAGCAAGTCCGGGTATTTATAAGCTTAATCTGTCAGGAGATAAGGTTGAGGCGGGTGATGTTTATAATTTGAGATTTGACTTCAGGGAAAAAACGATCACCACAAGTACGGTGATACCGGAAAAAGCAGGGAATTTCACTATTTCAGATACCGTGCTGGAGATGGAGAGGATTGACAGCGGCAGCATGGGCCCGGGGCCGGATTCATTTGATCCGATTGAAATTACGTGGGATAATCCAAATGCGGAATATCATTTTTTAGCGATAAAATACATGGAAGGATCTGAAGATTATATAGACATGAATATGGCAGGAAAAAATTTTCCCAAAATGAGAAACACCGCACCCAACACCGATAATGCTTTTAATATTTCGGGACGCGACCTTCAATTTTTCGGCACCTACCGTATCATTTTATTTACCGTGAATAAAGAATATGCTGAACTGTATGAAAATGTAAGTTCAAGTTCAAACAATCTCACAAATCCGGTATCAAATATTATTAACGGATGGGGAATTTTTACGGGAATTAATTCAGATACTTTATTTTTAGAAGTCAAAGAAGAATGATAGATCAACAGGCTCCTACTTATCATTAATGTTGACTCAAAAACCAACGGCTCCGCCTTTTTATTTAATCCTTCCTTTAATAAAATTCCGGACACTTTCTTTATAGCTGTTGCCAATAAACAATTCCAGTTCATCAATAAAGACACTGGTTTTACGTATCGACGTGATGCTGTCCACGGCAACGATGTACGATTTATTTATTTGTAAAAATGCAGCCGCCGGTAGCTGTTCCGCCAATGCTTTTATACCCATCCTCACCACCACGGACTTTGGCGTGCTTTTTAAATTAATCTTAATATAATCCCTGAGGCCTTCAATGTAAATTATATCGTTGAACATCACTTTCCGCATGCTGTATCCCACGTTCACAAACATATAATCGGAAACATTAACAGAAAAAGGGTTCTTATGTTTAAGCGTGTATAATTCCAGTGCTTTGTTGCAGGCTTTTATAAAACGTTCGATGGATACGGGTTTTAACAGGTAATCAACAACATCAAGCGAATAACCTTCCAGTGCATATTGTTTGTAAGCGGTAATGATTATTGCCATTGGCTTTTGTGTAAGGCTCCCCAAAAACTGTAAGCCTGTCAGGCCCGGCATCTGAATATCAACAAATATTAAATCAACCTCGTTTTCCTGCAGCGCTTTTGTTGCGGCAAAAGCATCTTCGCAGCTTGCAACGAGTTTCAGGTACGGCACTTTACTAATGTCATCAACAAGGAGCTGCAAAGCCAGCGGTTCATCATCTATCGCTATGCAACGTAACATCAATGCAACTTTAGGGTTAGCAATACTTCAAACCGTTCATGTTCTTTTTTTATTGTCAGGTGATGATTGTCACCGTATAAAATATTCAGCCTCCGTTTTACATTGGTGAGCCCTATACCGGAAGATTTATCCTTGATCTGCGTCGAAACGGGGTTGTATTTGTTCTGTACCGATAAGCTCAGTTCATTTTGTTTGTCGGACGAAAGATCGATCAGTATCCCGGGGTTTTCAATCATGCCGATACCGTGTTTAAAAGCGTTTTCCACAAAAGGTATCAGCAGCATAGGTTCTATTTCGCTCCATTCATCCGCTATGGAAATATTCAGTTCCACTTTTACTTTTGCGCCAAAACGCTGTTGCTGCAATTCAACATAACTTTGAAGGTATTCCGCTTCCGTCTTCAACAGCACTTTTTCTTCGTCCGTTTCGTAAAGCATGTATTGCATCAATCCTGAAAGTTTTAGTAACGTCGGTTCCAGGTCGGCGCTTTTGAGGCGGTTTAACGCTACGATATTATTCAGGACATTCATGATAAAATGCGGGCTGATCTGTGACCGCAAAAATGAAAGTTCCGTTTTCAGATTTTCCTGTTTTTTCTGCATTTCAAGTTTGTCATTTCTCAATTTATCTACCGTCATCCTGAATGCCACACTAACCGCAATGGTCAGCACAAATGCAGGAAAATTAAAACGCAGGGAATACATGAAAACAAAAGGCACCGTTGTAACAATAAATTTGAAAAGAAAAGAATGCAACAACAGCACCACGGCAAAGGTCATAAATACCGCCAGAGCATAGGGCAAATATTTTTTTCGGTAAAAAAGTTTCGGCATCAACAGATAGGTGTTCAGATAAAATGCCGCCGCTAAAAAGAACAATGTGTACAGGTTCAGTTTTAAAAACTCGGCATCCTGGCCTGAAGTGATTTGATGTTGCGGATGGGCATGGCTGCTGTCAATCAGGTATGGCAAAGCAAAAATGATACTCCATACAAGAATATGCAATAAAACCTGCACCCGCTTATTTGAAATATCAAAAAGTTTCATGATTCCCTGGTTTATATTGCAAATTTATACTTTTTCTTTCTATTCATACCTTAATGCATCGATCGGGTCAAGCCGGGCAGCTTTCTGGGCAGGGTAATAGCCAAAAAATATTCCGGTAACGCCACAGACTAAAAAAGATATGACAATGGATATTTCGGATATAAAAACCGGCCAGTTCAGTATAAGAGCGACAATTTTTGATACCACAATGCCAAATACCACACCGATAATACCGCCTGTGATACTGATAATAATAGCTTCCGTTAAAAATTGCAGCATGATATCCTTGCCTTTTGCGCCGATGGACATCCGTAGTCCAATTTCCCTTGTCCGCTCTGTAACTGAAACATACATGATATTCATGATACCGATACCTCCGATAAGTAAAGAAATCCCGGCAACCACCGTCAGCAAAATGGTGAGCAATGAACTGGTGGAGCTGATCATAGTCAGCAATTCGGTCTGAGTGCGTACTTCAAAATCGTCATCTTCGTCAGCCGCCAGATGATGGCTCTCCCTGACTGCATATTTAATTTCTCCGGTCGCGGCCTCGCTGGCAGTTTCTGATGTTGCTGATGCATAGATGCTTTGCAGATAATGTGTTGCCGTAATTCTTTTTTGCACGGTGGTGTATGGGGCCAGCATAATGTCATCCTGATCCTGCCCGAAATTGCTCTGACCTTTGGCTGCTAATATACCTATTACCTGAAAGGGTATCTTGTTAAAACGTATGACTTTTCCTATGGGATTTTCCCCGTCAGGGAATAGATTTTTTACGACAGTGTTACCCAACAGGCAAACCTTGGCGAAACTTTTTACATCGGCTTCAGAAAAGACGATACCGTCTTTAAGCTTTAACTGCCGGATATCAAGATAGTCGGGGCTGACACCAACCAGGCTTGTAGGCCAGTTGTTTATGCCGTTAATAGCCTGCCCGCTTGATGCAACCACCGGTGAAATGCCTTTGATATTGGGAGAATTCAGTTTTTTAATGGCTTCCACATCTTCCTGTTTCAATGTCTGCATACTGCTGCCAGCCATCCGCACGCTCCCCGGTTCGTTCATCACGGGCATAACATTAATCATGTTTGACCCCATACCTGAAAGGTTTGAACGAATGCTTTCCTTGGAACCCGCACCGATAGCCATCACCGTTATTACGGCAGCCACACCGATAATAATTCCCAGCATGGTCAAAAAAGTACGCATTTTATTTTTTCTCAACGCCTTCAATGCGATTTTTATCAGATTTAAAATATTCATAATTCAGTCCTAAAAATTATCTGCTTTTGGTAATGCTGCAATTAGATCTGTTGCAGACTTTTTGTCGTTATTTTCCACATCCTTTTGTATTATACCATCGCGTAAAAAGATGGTCCTATGGCTGAAAGCCGCAATATCCGGCTCATGAGTAACAAATACGATGGTCTTCCCGCGGCTGTTCAGGTCTTGCATCAAAGCCATGATCTCATAGGATGTACGTGTATCCAGATTCCCTGTAGCCTCATCTGCCAGGATCATAACGGGCTCATTTACCAATGCCCTCGCAATGGCGACTCTTTGTTGTTGCCCGCCCGACAACTGGTTGGGCAGGTGGTATACCCTGTCCTCAAGTTTCACCGCCCTGAGGGCTTCTATGGCTCTTTCTTTACGCTCTTTCGAAGAAATAGCCTTATTGTAAAACAGCGGTAATTCTACATTTTCCAAGGCCGTAGTTCGCGGAAGAAGGTTATATGCCTGAAAAACAAAACCAATTTTCTTGTTTCGTATCTCAGCAAGTTCATTTTTATTTAATCCCCGGATATTTACCTGGTCAAGAAAATGCTTACCGTCGGTGGGTTTGTCAAGACATCCAAGAATATTCAACAGGGTGGTTTTTCCGGAACCGCTGCTACCCATGATGGTGACGAATTCTCCTGAATTGACGGTAAACGAAACACCTTTTAAGGCTCTCACAACCTCTTCGCCCACAATGAACTCGCGTTTCAGATTTTCTATTTCTAAAATCTTTGTACTCATCATCAGTTCTTTTTAGGTGATTTATTTCCTCCGGGCCTTTTGGGCATAAACGGACTGTTGGATTCGGCAGGGGCAGCATCTTTACTGCTTATTTGCCGTGAACCGACAACAAGGTCTTCATTGCCGGACAGCCCATCTAACACTTCAATTTTTTCATTGTTATTCAATCCTGTTTTAATTATTTTCTGAACCAGTTTGTTATCTTGCTTGATCCAAACGGAACTTTGTTTTTCAGAAATTTTCTGCCCGGATGCTACGATCTGATATTTCTCATAAGTGCTGTCCGGCGAAAATTTTGTTGCTTTTACAGGTATCGTAAGGGCATTTTTAACTTCTGCCGTATAAATAGTAATATTCGCTGTCATGCCAGGCTTAAGCTTCAGGTCTTCATTTGAAGTTTTTATGATCGTGGTGTAAGTAACAACATTGTTGGTTGTTGTTGGGTTCAGGCGAATCTGTTGTAACGTGCCTTCAAATATGTCATTGGCATAAGCATCCACTGAAAAAGTGACCCTGTCGCCTTCTTTGACATAACCGATATCAGCTTCATCAACCGAGGCTTCCACCTGCATTTCTTTCAAGTCCTTGGCAATGGCAAATATCGTAGGTGTGCTAAAACTGGCCGCTACCGTCTGTCCTTCGCTGACACTGCGCGAAAGCACCGTTCCGTCAATAGGTGAATAAATGCTGGCGAGTGAAAGGTTTTTTTGGGCTGACTGAACCTGTGCATAAGAAACCTTAGCCTGCGCTTTCGCGGAATTATAAGAAAACAAAGCATTTTCGTATTCGGCTTTACTTATGGCGCCGACATTAAATAACTGGCTTTGCCTTTCGTAATTACTCTTTTGATACGTGAGCTGGCTTTGAACCTGTTCATAATTGGATTTGGCCTGATCTAACGCCGCCTGAAATAAAGTCTTGTCCAATTCTGCCAGTAACTGACCTTTTTTTACCACCGAATTAAAATCGACATACAACTTTTCGATGGTCCCGGATACCTGCGATCCGACAGAAACCGTATTAACGGGCTGAACAGTCCCTGTGCTTGTTACCGTATTTGAAATATCTCCACGCTGCGGTTTTTCAGTTATTACAATGGTCTGCTGCTTGCTGTTACATGAAAAAAAAATACATGCGGCTGCTAATAACAAGCCCGTAATCTTCATCATCCCATTTATTCTTTTCATTTCTGGTATGTTTTGTTTCGTTGAAATTATTTTTTTGTTTTCTTTAGAATTTATTCGGTTACAGGAATTCCTTTATAAAAATTGTAAATCTTTGCATACAGTATCATCGAATATTTCGACTGCAGATACATCTGCTGAGCTTGTATATAAAGGTTTTTCTGTTGAAGGTATTCCACATTGTTATTGGCGCCTATCTTTAACTGTTCGGAAGAGATCCTGTATGATTCCTTTGCATAATTCAATTGTTCCACGGCTGCTTCAAACTGGCTTTTAGCATTCTGAACACTGATAAAAGCCTGTTCGATCTCTTGCATCAAAATAGTTTTAGTGTTGACGGATTCAAGCTTGGTCTGTTCGAGTGCAATTTTAGATTTTGCGACACTGATACGTGTTGAATTACGGTTAAAAATGGGAAATGATATGGTCAGTCCTAAAGTTGGATTGTAATTATTTGCGATTTGAGAGAAATACGGGGCAGGGCTTTCTGATGAAATACCTGAGAAACCGGTGCCGATACTTCCGCCCAGGCTTACCGTCGGTAAATAGCCTGCTTTTGCTTTTAACAATTCAACATTTTGTTTGTTGATCAATACTTCGCCGCTTTTAATTTCAGGCCTGGATTGTAATGCTGATTTCCGGACATCATCCAGTGGGGAAACGGAAATGTCGGTGCTTTCATATTCAGGGGTAACAATATCAAAAACCGTATCCGTCGGAATTTGTAATAGTTTTTTTAACGTCAGAATATTTTGACGCTTAGTATTTTCTGCTGTGACAAGCGAATACTTGTCATTTGCCATTGCCGACTGAAGCTGCATCAGGTCTTTGAGTGCCACAGCTCCCGAATTGTACTTTTCTTTGCACTGCTGTACCTGAGATTCAGAAGTTGCTGCCAGATCTTTGACATATTCTATATTTTCGCTGGCTAATAAAACATTAAGATATGCCTGGGTGATCTGTAATGTGATGTCATTCTCTGCAGCTTCAACATCAAGGTTTGCAGCCTGTAGTGAAAATTCATTTGATTTAATATCGTTATTGTAATAGTTGCCTTTGTATAAAACAACAGACGAATTCAGCCCAAAACTGCTGCTGGTATATCCGCTGCCATCGCTATTATATGTGAGGCTTTGTGAAACGCCTGCACTTAAACTGGGATGCTTTGCATATTTTGACATTAACAGGTCCTGTTCACCTGATGAGGCATTCAGCCGGAGGTTTTTCAGGGAAATATTGTTCTTTATGGCATACTCTATACATGATTTCAGATCCCAGCCTCCGGACTGATTCTGGGCTGCGATGTTAAGAATGAATGCCAGAAAAAACATCACGGCAAAAAATAAACGAAAATTTCTTCTTAAATATTTAAAGACTGTTTGCATAAATGTGTTGTTTAGAATGATTTTTTCATATCACCAACACAAAGCTATTAAGTAAATATCTTACTATTCTAAAAATGCTGCCAATGAATAAAAAGTATCTGTAAGTGACTTTAATTCATCTACAAAAATTAAATAGCCAATTAAAATCCGATCGCAATTTAATTGGTAAAAACCAGGATTGAAACACCGTTTCTGGGTTTAACTTCGGGGTGCATTAAAAAAAAAGCACTGCAAACATTTGATTTACAGTGCTATTTATGTTTTTTGTGGAGCGTATGGGAGTCGAACCCATGACCTTCAGACTGCCAGTCTGACACTCTAGCCAACTGAGCTAACGCCCC
>DAOOWO010000084.1:0-8647 GCA_035371225.1 Bacteroidales bacterium
ATAGTTTCATTATGCAGCAGCTTGCCATTTTTGTCGAGCACAACCACTTTGCACCCTGTACGAAAACCCGGATCTATGGCCAGGACAGTTTTTTGCCCGAGGGGCGGAGCAAGCAGCAATTGTTTAAGATTACCTGCAAACACGCGTATGGCTTCATTATCGGCCCGTTCCTTTGCCAGTTGCCTCATTTCAGTTTCCATCGACGGTTGTAAAAGACGTTTGTATGAATCGGTAATGGCATTTTTTACCAGGTCCGAAGCCTTGTTCCGGGCTTTGATAACATTTCTTTCGATTATTTCCACAGCCTTTTCAGCATCGGGTTCAATAGAAATTTTCAAAAAACCCTCCGTTTCGCCCCGGAACATGGCCAAAACGCGATGAGATGGAGATTTGATTAAAGGTTCATTCATTTCATAATAAATCTCATAGTTACGTCCCTCTATTTCCTTGCCCTTCACAACTCTGGAGCTGATGACAGATTCTTTTTCAAAAAGTATCCGGATACGTGACCTAATTTGATTATTCTCGTTGATCCATTCGGCAATAATGTCGCAAGCCCCGGCAATAGCTTCGTCCACGGAATGTACTCCTTTTTCTTCGTCCACAAATTCAGCAGCTTTCAACTCAATGTCGGTATTTTCCTGTGCCATTATTATGGTGGCCAGAGGCTCTAAACCTTTAGCCCTGGCAATGGTGGCGCGGGTTTTACGTTTCGGTCTATAGGGCAGGTACAAGTCTTCCAATTCCGACATGCTTTGTGCTTCCATGATGGATTTTTCCAGCTCCGGGGTAAGCTTCTCCTGTTCTCTGACAGATTCCAGGATGGTGGTACGGCGTTTATCGAGTTCGATAAGTTGATGGTTCAAATCGCGGATATCGCTTATTTGCACCTCGTCAAGCGAACCGGTGAGTTCTTTGCGGTAGCGGGCAATAAATGGCACTGTGGCGCCATTGTCGAGCAGATAAATGGTATTTTCAACCTGTTTTTGTTGTATTCCCAGGTCTTTTGAAATTTTTTGGGCGTGATTCATAAAAAATGTTTGACTTCAAAGTTAAAAAAATTTATTACGAACACCCCACCATTTTCTTTTATACATAATCCAAAAAGGAAAAACTTCCCGAGCCGGGATTGCACCTGTAGCAGACCATAGCCAACAACTTTGGCCTACAGAAAGAAAAGTATTAAATTTAATAAAGTATAGTTAACTTTGTAAATAATTGAACCGGCTGATGATGTGTGAAAGAGTGAATAAAAATCAAAGGGATGAAGTGTAAGTTATTTTTGACTTTCGATCACGAATTACCATTGGGCGGATTAAAAACTTCTGCCCGGGAAGCATTGTTTGATCCTACCGATAAGGTGCTGAATATAGCAGAACAGATGGGCGTTCCTGTCACATTGTTTACCGATATTTTGTGTGCCTACAAATACAATGAATGGGATAAAAACAATTTTTTTTATCCTTACGAAGACCAACTTCATAAGGCCTTGTGCAACGATCACGACGTACAGCTTCATCTGCACCCCCACTGGCTGACAACGGAGTTTGAAGGAAATACATTTTTCCCCTCCAACGACTTCAGATTGGCAGATTTCGACGGTCATCCGGAATGGAATATCAAAAAAATTATTGAACATGGAGTCCGGTTTCTTTCAGAACTATGTTCTGTCCCATTGAGTGACTACCAATGTCTGGCTTTTCGTGCGGGCGGTTACCACATCGATTCCGGCAGTGCCGAAATTTTTAAGAACCTTGCGGCACAAGGAATCTGTTACGACAGTTCTATATGCAAAAACTACCGGTTCAGTTCTGGATTATCAACAATTGATTTCGGTGCGATGCCCAAACAGCCCAATTGGCATATCAATACGGAGGGTAATTATAAACATGATGCCGGTTCGGGAATAATGGAGATACCTATTGCCGGCATACCCAAGACAATTTTTGAAATTCCCACCCGGTTCAAACTACAAAAGTATGCCGAACGCGCTCCCCGGGATCACGGAAATCAGGTTCATGCAGGCCATCCTGCAGATATAAAAAATAAAGTCCGTCAATTGTTTTCGAGCCGTATGTTAAGCTTTGATAATTATACTTTTTCAACAGATTACCTTTTGAGAATATTGGATTATAATTTAAGAAAGTACCATATGTATGATGAAGTGATGCTGTGCGCTATCGGGCATCCGAAAACCATGGGAAATTACTCACTGAAGATGCTGGAAGAATTTATAAAAAAAGTTCAGATAAAATACCCTGAACAAATAGAGTTTTATACTTACCGTAAGCTTTACAACGAACAAAAAAATCACTGATACCCGGGAAATGAAAAGTATCTGCTCCTACTTTTTATAAGCTATTTTCACAGTATCCGTAAACAGCTCCCTCCATCCCTTGTACTTACCGGCATTGCTGAATGTCCGGTCGTGCCATACGGTGATAAGTGTCCCGTTTACTTGTTTCACTTCCCTTACCAGGCTTTGGATATGCTGCCACGCTTTATCGGGACCTATCTTCATGTAATCAAACATGATTGAATCCATGATGCAGAATGGAAAAATTTTTAAATCAGAAATTGTATCGGTTTTTAAATCAAAGAAAAAATAGGGGGTGCAAATACCGGCACGAAATCCCAGATGCGACTGGTATCCCATAGTATAATCCTGCTTTATTCCTGCTTTCACAAGGTTTTGATATGTGGTTGGAAAAGATAATATCAAAAAATGCTGGCGACTTTTTGTAACGGATTTTTTCAGGGCCTTGGCTAAATGATGTACTTCGGACTGTAACAAACCCGAATTTTTATCAGAGTAATAAGAAGGGTGTAACCCTGTGTCTGCATATTCTTTTATTTTATCAATAAGAATTTGATAGGCTTTGCTTGCAGGAGACAGTGCCCCGTCAAAACGAGTTTTTTTGGCAAAAAGTAAAAAATATATAATCGGAAATCCATATTTTTCATGCAATGTCAGATGAAAATCATAGTGATCGAACGGGTCTTTTAATTTTCCTGACACCACCTGCAAGCGTTCTGCAATTCCTTTGAAATCAAGTTTCAACAGCGATTTGACGGCTCCGCCTGTGTTTCGCACCCAACTTTTTCCCTTATAGCAGTATACATTGTCCAGATCAAAAGTTGAAATGTAGGAGTATGCCGGCGAAGAAAAAACCAGTTCGGGAAAGTGTTTCAACAGTAGTTGTTTCAACAATACCGACCATATATTTACCAGGGGTTTGTGCAAAAAATCATTCTTAAAGGCCAAACTTTCGGCAGCCATAAAACGATTATGCTTATCGCGGATTGAAGGCAGGTATTCTTCATAGCGTGTTACCAGAAAGAAAGAGGCGGCAAAAATATCGAACGGCAGGTCGGAACCGGCTGAAGTTTCATAAAAAATTTTGGTGCCGTTCCATGCCGAAACACGAAGGGTTTGCGGCCTTATACCCTTTTCAAAAAGCAATCCTGACGATTGAATAAAAACCTCGCTGTCGAACCGCGAGCCGGAATAATTTAACCGGGGCCCCGAACACTTTTGAAACGCCTCCCTATTGTCAGTTACACAATATTCCAGGCCCAAAATATCTTTGAAAATTACATCAAAAATAAAGGTAATCCTTGCATTTATCTGTGGACTATATACCTGAAGCATTGCTTATTTTTTCATTTAAAGGCTTAAAAAACCGGAGTTTTTTCAACACTATTCTTGCTATATCTTTAATAAAATAACCAAAATTGAACCGTGCTACATTCCTGCCTTTATTATTCCGGATATCATTGATAAAAAATGAGAAGGTGTTATCATCAAGCGGAATCAGCCTGAACAGGCTTTTATTGATGCACACATCGGTAAAAACCCCTTGGTCTTTCAATATCTTTTCCATGTGGTGAAAAACCATTTCGATGCCTGGATATTTCTTGAAGACATAGTATTCCTTTGCTGAGGCAGTGCCAGACTCACCTGTATAATCAATCAGGATTTTTTTCCGAAAACGATAGGCTACTTTTTCCATTTGTTCGATATAATGGATAAAGGTAAAGGATCCCCACAGGTCGATATCAATGCATAACATTTTTGCTTTGTGCTGATGCATAAAGGCAAAGGGCGAATCCGCACCAAAGGAGCTTATGTTTTCCATGGCACAGAGTTGCTGCGAATATTTTCCCCATACCAGAAAGGAATGCAGCGGATGTTTTGTTCTTCTGAAGTCGTGACGTTTCCAGGCTGTCATTGATAAAGCCCCGCAGAGAAAAGGGCTGGTTTTTGTCCAATCGAATTTATCACCCGATTCCAGCAGAAAATTATAAGCCGGAAACAGCAGTGTCCCCTCGCTGCCAAGTTTTTGTTGTATGCTATCAATAAATTTGTTTGGATCAAACCCACCTTCAGCCCGGATAGTATTATAAGTTAGTCTTGAGATATCCGATGTGACGAATAATATATCGCCCTGGTTGATGTCCAGCCCATCAATAATTTTCGTGTAAGAGATGTGCTTTTCCACCATTAGTTGCCCGGGGTTAAACCAACTTTCCTGAAGTGAATGCTCTCCTTTTTATATCCCGCTTTTTCCCAGAAAGCAATAGCGTTATCATTGCGGTATAAGGTCTGCAATTCCACCGAAGAAATCTCTTTGCCTGCAAACCATTTTTCTATCGCCTCAATCAGAAGCTTTCCTATACCGTGTGTACGCATTTCTGGCTTCACATACGTTTCGGAGATAACGCCTGTTTTTGCGGCGCCTAAATAATCTTTTGTAAAACTAAAATATCCAAAAATAAATCCTTTGACCTCCCCGTCAGCCAGGGCCACATAGAGAATATTCATGCGGTTGATGGCCGGCAAAACAGCATTCATCCACAGTTCGGCAGCATTATCAGGAAGGGTGATGCTGAGGCCCATCTGTGCATATTCATGATACATCGATGTAAAAAGTTCTTTGACATGGGCAATGATGTCCTGGTCTTTTTCTGTTACGGCTTGTATGACGATGTTATTCATTTTATTTGTTTTTCAACAACTGTGATCAGGCCCGAAAGACTTGTAAAATCAGGGTTCTGAAAAGCCTCTTCAAAGTCGACCTGTACGTTGAAATTTTTTTCAATATCAGCAACAAGATTAACAAAAGCCATAGAATCCAGCAAACCGGATTTGGTCAGATTAAAACCCGGCGTCAGGTCTTTTTCCGAGAAGCCCACTCTGCTTAGTTTGTCGGCAAGGCGGGCAACAATAAAACTATAAATTTCTTTTTCTTTTGTTTCCATCACAGGCAGGTTGTTTCATATTTTTTTATCAGCGCGTTTCTGTCAATTTTCCCATTACTGTTCAGTGGCATCTCGTCAATAAAAATAATCCTTTCCGGCAGCATATAATGAGGTAAAATTTGTTTGCACTTATTTAAAACGGCGGCTTCGTCCAATTTATTTTCCTTATCCGTATTACTTATAAAAGCAACCATAAAATTGGTTCCGCTGTCACGGTCGGCCATTGCAACGGTAGCGACAAGTGCCCTGCTGAAAAAACTGCTTATGGCATGATCAATTTCCAGCAAATTTACACGATACCCCTTTACTTTTAGTTCGCTGTCGGTTCGTCCAAAAAAATACAGGCAACCATCCTGGCCGGCCATCACCCTATCGCCTGTTCTGTACCATAAATTGTCAGACAGGGAGGGTATTTTTATAAAGGATCGTTTGTCGTTTTCAGTACTGCGGTAGTATCCTTTGCACACCTGAGATCCGCTGAGGCAAAGTTCGCCGATTTGACCATTTTCAACAGGCATGAACTTTTCGTCAACTATGCAGTATTGCTGGGTAGCAAAAACTTTTCCCAGAGGCACAATGCCGTTGATGCAATTATTTTCTTCCTGGTTTTTATTCCATTGGTAGTGTGTAATGGCTACCGTTGTTTCGGTAGGGCCGTATAGATTTATTACCACTGAACCGGGGGCGGCAGCCTGCCAGGCTGCCGCCGTTGTGGCAGGCAAGGCTTCTCCACAAAACATGCTATACCTCAATGAGGGGAATGCATTGGGCTTTAGCAACCTCATTTTTGAAAAGAGCAGCGAAGCAGAGGGCACAAAAAGCCATACGGTAAGTTTCTTTTCTTTGATAAACCGCGGTATAGCCGCCAGAGTGTTGTCTTTGGGAGCGCAGAGGCACCCGCCGGCTTTCCAGCACAAAAAAATATCCTGCACACTCAGGTCGAAAGTCAAATCAGATACCTGGTAAAACCTATCCTCAGGGTTGAACTCATAAAGCCCGAAAATATAATCTATATAGGCCGTTGCATTGCGATTAGAAATAGGCACTGCTTTTGGTTTTCCGGTGCTTCCCGAAGTAAAAAGCATATAAGCCGTACTATCGGCTGTAGTCCCCGAAGGGATAACATTTTCCTGAACAGCATGTACATCATCCCCATCAAAAAAAGTATGTTGCGGATAGTCTTTTTGAAGTTGCTGCAGATCCATTGATTCGGGAAATATGGCAATTATATTTTGGGGGATTTTGGGAAGCAGTTCAAAAAAATACTCATAACATTCCTGTCCTACAATAAAAGTATCCACGGCCGCGAAACCGGTCATATAAGCAGTACGTTCTGTGGGGAACTTATGATTGAGCGGCACATAAGCCTTTCCTGCCAGCAGGGCGCCCAGTATGCCGCCATAGGCCGCCAGGCTGCGATCGGCAAGCACTGCAACAAAACCTTGTGAAGGTGGAGTATTTGCTGAAATGAGCGCGGCTATTTTTTCGGCAATCAACAGCAACTCGTTGTAGGTTGTCTGGTGATTATCAATATCCAGAGCAGGCCGGCTACCGAATCTGCCGGCGGAATCAAGAAATCCGCGAATCAGCAATGTCTCGATGTTGTTGTTGTTTGTCAATGCGTAGTGCCTTAAATGTTCTACAGGAGTTTTTTCATAATACCAATCAGGTCGACCACACGGCTCGAATAGCCATATTCATTATCATACCATCCTATTATCTGAATAAAGTTTTGATTGAGTACTTTGGTGGCACGGCTGTCAAATATTGCTGAATGTGAATTACCAATGATATCGCTTGAAACAATAGGATCGCTTGTGTATTCCACGATTCCTTTCATGTAATCCGCGGAGGCCATACGAAAAGCATTGTTGACCTCCTGAACATTTGTATTTGTTCTGACTACAGCCGTCAATTCCATCAGCGAACCATCGTCCACCGGAACACGTGTGGCCAGGCCATCGAAACAATCGTTCAGGAAAGGCATAACTCCTTTTATCACAGGAATAGCTGTTGAGGTAGTGGGAATTATGTTGTTGAGCGCAGTGCGTGAACGTCTGAGATCGGCATGTGGTGCGTCAATCAGCCTCTGGTTATTGGTGGCCGGATGTACGGTATTCATAAAAACCTTTTCGATGCCAAAACTATCGTGAAGGATTTTCAGCAAGGGAGCCGCACAGTTGGCCGTACATGAGGCATTAGACACCAGGCAGTCGTCCGCTGTCAGGTCGTTTTGGTTAATGCCGATAATGATGGTTTTGTCGAGTGCATCCTTGGGCGGGCAGGTAAGTATTACTTTTCGCGCCCCGGAACTCAGATGCTGCGATAATTTTTCGCGTGTGGTGAACAATCCTGAGGCTTCTATCACGATATCCGCCCCATGCATGGTACGCGGTATGTCGGCAGGTACGCGTTCATGATACACCTGAATGGGCTTATCATTGACGATAAGCTTGCTGCCCGATATTTCCACGGTTCCCGAAAACCGGCCATGAGCCGAATCATATTTCAGCAGATGAGCGAGCACGGTTATGTCGGCGGGGTCGTTAATGCCCACAATTTCTATCTCGGGTTTCTCCTGAAGCAGTCTGAAAACCAGCTTTCCTATTCTGCCAAACCCGTTTATTCCGATTTTTACTGACATTTCTTTATGATATAATTTTACAACAACTGTCTGTAATAACGGAGTTCAATTCTTAGTAAATTTATCCGTCGGTAATACTATTAGCCGTCAATGTTTTATTGCCTGCATGGCTTTGGGGTCGTGTTTGTGTTTAAATAACACAGCAAACAACACGGCAACCACCAGAGCATAAGCGGCAAAAGTAAACCATATTCCCGGCCAGTCTTTGTTCACCCCGTCGGGCGTAAAATACTCCTGAATGATAAATCCCGCCAATAAGCTGCCAGCAACAGCGCCAACACCGTTGGTCATCATCATAAAAAGTCCCTGGGCACTGGCACGAATTTTAGGATCGCTCTGTGTTTCCACATAAAGGGATCCGGAAATATTGAAAAAATCGAATGCCATTCCGTAAATAATACACGACAGAATAATCAGCATCAGGCCCCAGCCTTCCGGAGAGCCAAAGCCAAACAACCCAAAGCGAAGCACCCAGGCAACCATACTCATGAGCATCACTTTCTTAATTCCAAATTTACGGAGGAAAAATGGGATGGCCAGGATAAACAGCGTTTCGGATATTTGGGATATGGACATAATAATTTCGGAATATTTTACAGCCCACGGTAATTGGTCTTCAGGAATGCCTTTTCCAAAATCGGCAATATAGGTATCGCCATAGGCATTGGTAAGTTGCAGAGCAGCTCCTAATAGCATGGAGAAAATGAAAAACAACGCCATTTTATAGCTTTTGAAAAGTTT
>DAOOWO010000085.1:0-8509 GCA_035371225.1 Bacteroidales bacterium
ATTACCAGAACTCTTGAGTTGAGTACGTTTTTCCCGGCAGCAATGATCTTTTTCACCGTTTGTTTGGCAATGTAAAAACCCATGGAATCGTTGACAAAACGTCCTGAATTGATGATCTGTGCGTGATACCTGTATTCTTTGGCTTTATAAGTCAGGTAGTATGGGTCGACACCAATGCAGTGTCCGCCGACCAGGCCGGGATAAAATTTCAGAAAATTCCATTTTGTGCCGGCGGCTTCCAATACTTCAAAAGTATTTATTCCCATACGGTTGAAAATTATTGAAAGTTCGTTCATCAAGGCGATGTTGACATCGCGCTGTGTGTTCTCAATGATTTTAGCTGATTCGGCCACTTTTATGCAGGAAGCTCTGTGGACACCGGCTTTCACTACTATTTCATAAACCCGGGCAACAATATCCAGTGATTCGTCATCGCAACCCGATACAATTTTTTTGATGGTAGTAATGGTATGGTCTTTATCGCCGGGATTGATGCGTTCGGGCGAAAAACCTACTTTAAAATCTTTCACAAATTTTAATCCCGATAATTGTTCCAGTATGGGGATGCAGTCTTCTTCGGTGCATCCCGGATAAACGGTGGATTCGTAAACCACATAATCGCCTTTTTTCAGTATTTTGCCCACGGTACGGGTGGCGGCAAGGAGCGGCGTAAGGTCGGGAAGCTGATGACTGTCAATAGGCGTGGGAACAGCCACTATATGAAAGGTAGCGTCTTTCAGATCTTCTGGTTTTGAAGTAAACTGTACATCGCAACCTTCGAAAGCGGAGGAGGGGAGTTCTTCGCTGGGATCAATCTTGTTTTTCATCATCTCAACACGGTCGTCTTTGATATCGAATCCTACGACCTGAATTTTTTTTGCGAACTCTAAGGCAATTGGCAATCCGACATATCCTAATCCAATTACTGAAAGTTTTGTCTGTTTTGCTAATAATTTTTCGTACGTATTCATTTTAATTATGGTTTTATTATTGTTTTTTAAAATTTTTATTCCGGACTTCATAGATACGCTCAATGATATCCACCACTTTCATGCCTTCCAGTGCATTGGTGGTAATGGTGGTTCGGCCTTTGAGGGTGTTAACAACATTTTCGATGACGTAATGATGGTTGGCGGCCGATCCTTTGTAGTTCCCGTAATCATTGGCGGGATTTACCGGATCCAGCGTGGGCATAGTATAGTTTTTTATATGGCAGTATTCCACTTCGTTCATGTATTGACCGCCAATCTTTATGCTACCGTTGCTTCCGATGATGGTGATGCTGCTTTCCAGGTTGCTGTCCCACACCGAAGTGGAATAGTTGATACAGCCCATACCACCTTGAATAAATTTAAAACTGACAATGCCGCTGTCTTCAAAATCCGTAAGATCATGGTGGTTGTTATCTGCAAAAATTCCCTGTATATCCGTTATGTCGCCAAAGAGCCAGTACATGATATCAATGAAGTGCGAAAACTGGGTGAACAGTGTGCCTCCATCCAGATCGGCCGATCCTTTCCAGTTGCCTTTTTTATAGTAACGTTCGTCGCGGTTCCAGTAGCAATTTAGTTGCACATGGTAGATATCTCCCAATAATTTATTGGTAACTACATCTTTTATCCATACTGACGGCGGAGAATAGCGGTTTTGCATCACAAGAAAAAGATGCCGTGATACCTGTAGCGATTTGTAAATAACCTGTTCAACGGAAGCTTTTGTAAGCCCCATGGGCTTTTCGCAGACAACATGCTTCATGGCACAGAGGGATTTGAACGTATGATCAACATGCCAGCCGTTGGGCGTACACACGTTTACCACATCAAAATCAATACCCGACTTAAGCATGGCGTCGATATCGCTAAAAAAGGGGACATCGAATTGTTCTATTCCCAGTGTCTCTTTGGGCTTGATATCGCATAGTGCAGCCAGTTCGGCTTCATCATTGCGCTGTATCATTTCTGCATGGCGCTTACCGATATGGCCGCACCCTACTACCGCAAATTTTATTTTATCTTTTTTCATGGGATGAATCTTATTGACATTCTCCAGGACATAAGAGAATTCCCTGAGTACAACTGTCGGTAACAGCCGATACCCACTTATTGGCTTCGTCCTGTCCGCAGGCCTGCACCAGATAGTCCATATTGGTTGTCAGGGCGGCGCTGTTGCAGTTAACTTCAAACATCATCAGGCAAAATTCACGTTTTTGGATAGTACAGTTGTCGCAGTTGGATTCTTCACAAGCTGTAAAAAAAATACTCAGGCAAAAACAGACAGCTATTAAGAATAATTTTTTCATGTTATGCGATTTTAGATACTTCTCCGTTTTGGAATTTATATTTTTCTTTGCTTTCAGGACAAAAAGCAATTCCTTCTTCGTTGAAGTTAAGACGGTGTCCGTATTCGCTTATCCATCCAATTTGTTTGGCGGGATTGCCGACCACGAGAGCAAAAGCGGGAACTTCTTTGGTAACTACGGCCCCGGCGCCAATAAAGGCATACTCGCCGATATCATGCCCGCACACGATGGTGGCATTGGCACCAATGCTGGCGCCTTTTTTAACCACTGTTTTAACGTATTGATCTCTGCGGATTACAGCGCTACGTGGATTTACGATATTGGTAAAAACCATGGAAGGCCCAAGAAAAACGTCATCTTCACAAACTACGCCGGTATAAATGGAAACATTGTTCTGGACTTTTACGTTGCTTCCAAGCTTTACGCCGGGCGATACCACGACATTTTGCCCGATATTACAATTTTCACCCAGTTCGCAGCCGGCCATGATGTGGCTGAAATGCCAAATTTTGCTTCCTTTTCCTATTTTACAGCCCTGGTCAATGATGGCTGTTTCATGTACAAAAAAGTCTTTTTCCATAGTGTTATTGTTTGAAAAATTCGAGTACCGCAGCCGTGATGTATTCAAGTTGCTCGTTGTCAAGATGTGTGTGCATTGGCAGTGAAATTACCGATTTGGAAAGCATTTCCGTTACAGGGAAATCTCCTTGTTTGTACCTGGGGTCAAGGTAGGCTTTCTGCATATGCAGTGGAACGGGGTAATAAATCATTGCAGGAACATTTTTGGTATTCAGAAAATCCTGGAGTCTGGTTCTGTCGGTATCTTGTGTTACCAGAGTGTATTGGTGAAAAACATGGGTGGATTTTTGGAATCGTACCGGGGTCTTAAGATGCGGCTCTCCTGCAAAAGCCTTGTCGTAGAATGCCGCGGCCTTGTTCCGGCGCTGTGCGTACTCATCAAGATGTTTGAGTTTTATGTCAAGAATAGCCGCCTGAATACTGTCCAGCCTTGAATTTACACCTATCATGTCGTGATAATAACGTACCGTCATGCCGTGATTTACAATTTGACGGAGTTTGGTGGCCAGATCGTCGTTATTGGTGAATACGGCTCCGCCATCACCGTAACATCCCAGATTTTTGGAAGGGAAAAATGAAGTACAGCCCACGATGCTTATAGAACCTGTTTTTTTTCTGGACCCATCGTTAAAGATATATTCGGCGCCAATGGCCTGGCAGTTGTCTTCAATAACATGGAGATGATATTTTTCTGCAATAGCGATGATGGCTTCCATATCGGCCGACTGCCCGAAAAGGTGCACCGGCACTATAGCTTTGGTTTTGGGAGTGATGGCGCGTTCGATGGCCAAAGGGTCTATATTGAAGGTGTCGGGGTCAACATCCACCAGAACGGGAGTCAGGCCCAGCAGGGCCACCACTTCAGCAGTGGCGATGAAGGTAAAAGAGGTAGTGATGACTTCGTCGCCTGGTTTTAATCCTAAAGCCATCATGGAAACTTGCAACGCATCGGTTCCGTTTGCACAGGGGATTACATGTTTTACCCCAAGATAGGTTTCAAGGTTTTTTTGAAAACGGGTTACTGCCGGGCCGTTGATAAAAGCAGTGGAATCTATTACTTCATGAATGGCGGCATCTATTTCGGGTTTGATATCCTCGTACTGCCGTTTTAGGTCAACCATAGTGATTTTTTGCATATATCAAATTGTTTATATGATGTTAATTTTTTTTAAATTGCAAAGATAGGTTTTTTAAGAATACGCAGGTAGTCAAAATGATAATGTTTTTGGTACGGAAAAAATTTTATTTTGGGACAATATTATTATTTATAAACTGTTAATTTGTACAGTTCATATTTTGGTTAATTTTGCTTTCAGAAACAATGATGAAAAAGATTTTATATTTATTGGTTTTACTCTTTTTTTGCTACCAGGCGAAACCGCAGGTTAGTGTCAGAGATTCTTCGATATTTTGCACTATGCTATATGCCACATACGCTTATCAGCTACCCGGCGGCGATCTGGCCAAAAGGTTTGGCGGAAACTCCTCGGTGGGCGGAGGGTTTCAGATAAAAACAAAAAAAAACTGGTTGTTTGGGACAGAGTGTAATTACCTTTTTGGTAATGTGGTGAAAGACCAGTATGGTATTTTGGACAATATCGCCACTTCGGATAGTTTTCTTATCACTGCCGATGGACAATATGCCGATGTTTTTTTCAGCGAACAGGGTTTTGCAGTTAGCCTCAAGGCCGGAAAGGTCTTTCCGGTATTTAAATCCAATCCCAACAGCGGCATTTTGGTTAAGTTACAGCCCGGATTTGTACAACACAAAATAAAGATTACCAACCCTAACAACACTGTGCCGCCGCTTCGCGGTGATTATAAAAAAGGCTACGATGAGCTGACCAACGGGGTTTCGATTACCGAGTTTGTGGGGTATATGTATATGGGAAATAAGCGGCTGGTGTCATTTTATGCCGGGTTTGAATTTACCCAGGCATTTACCAAATGCCGCAGGCCATATAATTTTAATACCCGTTTGCGCGATACGGAACAGAAAAGTGATTTCTTTTATGGTTTTCGTGTCGGTTGGCTGATCCCGCTGTATAAAAGGGCTCCCAAGGGTTATTATTTCTAAAATGTTTGCTGATGTTTTTTTTCTATTCTTTATCTGTTTTTTTTTACACCGGATTAATAAAAATTGCTTCCTTATTCAATCGCAAGGCCCGCCAATGGACTCAGGGGCGAAAACAATGGCATGGCTCATTGAAAAAGGCCATAACGAAAGATAATCCCTGGGTATGGTTTCACGCTTCCTCGCTTGGCGAGTTTGAGCAGGGGCGGCCGGTGATGGAAGCATTCAGGCAAAAGTATCCGCAGTACAAAATAGTTCTTACTTTTTTTTCGCCTTCGGGATATGAGGTTCGGAAAAATTACGATGGCGCTGATCATGTGTGTTATTTGCCTGCCGATACCCCGGGCAATGTGCGCAAATTCATTGAAACTGTTAACCCCGCCATGGTTTTTTTTATTAAATATGAGTTTTGGTTTAATTACATTCGGATAATCAATAAAAAAAATATTCCGCTGTTTTTCTTTTCAGTGAAATTTCGTCCGGGGCAGCATTTTTTTATGTGGTATGGCGGCTGGTTTCGTACGATGCTTAAAAAGATAAACTGGATATTTGTTCAGGATGAAAGTTCAAAAAAACTTTTATATCACGTTGGGATAACCAATGCTTCGGTATCGGGGGATACCCGTTTTGACAGGGTGCTGAGTGTTTCTATGGGTAAAAAACCTTTGCCGTTGATAGCGCGCTTTGCTGAACATACGGAGGTGATGATTGCTGGCAGTACCTGGCCTCCTGACGAGGATATGATGGTGGATATCATCAATAAGTTTTCCGGGAAATTAAGGTTTATTATTGCCCCGCACGAGATTCACCTTGAACGTATCAGGGCTTTCAGGCAAAAACTAAAAGTAAGTTCTCTGAATTTTTCTGAAGCCAATGAACAAAATATTACAGAGGCCCGTGTACTTATTATTGACAGTATCGGCTTGTTGCTGCATATCTATCAGTACGCCCGCTTTGCATACATTGGCGGAGGATTCGGTAAAAATATCCACAATATACTGGAGTCGGCCACATTTGGTGTGCCAGTGATTTTTGGGCCAAATTTTCACAAGTTTCAGGAAGCTATCGATTTGATAAAACTCGGTGGAGCATTTCCTGTGAATAATTACGATGAGTTTGAAACTATTGTTGGGAAATTCATTGATGATAACTGTTTCAGAGAAACATGCTCAAAAATATGCAAAAGCTTTGTTGTGGAAAATGCCGGGGCCACACCTATGATAATGCTAAAAGTGGCTGAAAGCATCAAAGATTGAGGCCAACAGGTTGGTAATACATAAATATAAAATGAAATATCTGAGCCTGACTTTGATTTTAATTGCTATTCTTATCATAGTTGTTTGCAGTAACAGCTTGAGTAATAGTAACCCCAATAGTAATACCTTCACGACACAAGACAGTTGCGAAATTGCCTTGAAGTTTGAGAATGCTAAAGCCGCGGAATCATTGGTGGATAAGAATTATTCAGGAGAATTAAATAATTACTGGGGTAATGACAAGTCTAAGCTTGATTTTAAACATGTTTTCAAAGATGGTAGTCTTGTTAAGAGTTACTTTTACTACGAAAATCAGAATGTTCAGGAGGAATATTCTTTTAGATGTGGTGCATTGCATGGACAGCAAAAATGGTATTACGATAATGGCAGATTGGCAAAGATAATTCCTTACAGTTATGGTTATAGAACCGGAACAGGGCTGTTATATGATAATGATGGGAATATTATGCAGAAAGTCACATTTCGTAATGATTCTATCGTTGGCAAAATTCAAACCTTTGACAGATCAGGGAGGTTGATTAGCAATGACACGATCGAAAAACAATAATCCATAAATAAACAGGCAATAAGGTCCATTTGCACTTTGAACTCCAAAAGTTACTCTATTGGTACAACATTACCAAAAGCAAAATTTGTTTTGGGCTCCTTTTCGATTATGTAATGGTATTATTTCCCAAAGGCTTTTTCCATCCCCTCCATCATTGCTTTTGGCGAGTATGGATGCGAAATGATTTTCTTTTCATGGTCAAGCAGGAAAAAGGTCGGGGTACTGAAGGCATTGTATGCCTTAATTACAGGGCTTTGGAACCCCTTAAGATCGGCCACATTTATCCATTTTAATCCTTGCCGGTTAATGGCGTCAACCCATGATTTTTTGTCGGTATCGGCCGAAATGGCCAGTATTTCGAGGCCCAGCGGATGATAGCCGGCATAAATATGCTGAAGCTGTGGCATCACTTTTTCGCAATGTTCACAGGTCGAAGACCAAAACACCAATAAGGTTACCTTTGCTTCAATTCCGGCGAGGCTTCTTGGTCGGCCATCAATGTCGTTCAGGATAATTTCAGGGGCTTTGTTTCCCGGTTTTAGTTGTTTCATAACAGCAACACGTTCCCCCAATGTTTTGTCGTGTTCATCCGGTGTGCAGGTGTTTTTTAGCAAATAATTATCCACCAGGTGAATGAATGTTTCTTCCCATTCGGTATCTTCAAAAGTGTTTACCAGAAGATCCAGCAGGTAGTTATACACAGGCGATTCGGGCTGGGCCTTGCCTAAAATAAAATCCACTGCATTGATATATCCCGTGTCGGTTTCGGGGTTAACAAAACCTGACAGGTAATCATTGCATAAAACATAAAAAACTTCGGAATAGAGTAGGGTGGAATCTGAAAAGTCAACATTGTCAAAATAATGTTCTTTTAAAAACGCATTTTTATTTTTATAAATTTTTGCCCCGGGTGTTTTTTTATATGCCAACCAATCGGGCGTTACATAAGCTTTTAAAAGTTTTGTAACATACAGGCCGGGGTTTTTGATGATAAGTTGATTGGTTATTTGGTCGAGTTGCGCCGAGAGTTGATAGGTCTTACGGGCCATGCTGTCGAGGGCGGGGGTCAGCTTGTGCCCGTTTTCTTCATAAATCTTATTCCCGGCAACCGAAATAAGGTCAATGGTGTCCTGGATATGCGACGATATAATCCAGTATTCATGATAAACCTGATTTTCTTTTGATTCCAGTACTTTTAAGCTGTCCGACAGCGTTGAGATGTGGCTGGACAGGCGCACATTTTCATGATTGAGAATGATATCCGTAAACAGGCTGTCGGCAAAGGCAATGCGGTACACTCCGGCAGGGAGACTGGCGCTGTGGTTAAACACAATATTTCCTTGAGTGGCAATGCACGAATCAACAATTTTAAAAGTGCTGCCATACTTTGACAAAAGATAGGCCCGGCTGTTCTTTAATCCGGAAACTTTATACGACACCGTGTGCTGGGCAAAAGAAAACCCGCTGAATAGGATACAGAATGCTATTACTACCTGAGAAATTTTTTTCAAGTAAATTTCTGATTAATAAAATTTGAGATATGGTCACAACTAATACGTTCCTGAAGCATCGTGTCGCGGTAACGTATGGTTACGGTGTTATTTTCCAGCGTTTCGTGGTCGATGGTAATACAATAGGGGGTGCCGATAGAGTCCTGGCGGCGGTATCTTCGTCCGATAGCGTCTTTTTCGTCGTACTGGCACATGAATGACGGTTTGAGGACATCCATTATC
>DAOOWO010000086.1:0-8504 GCA_035371225.1 Bacteroidales bacterium
ATGTATTTGGGTAGTTCGTGCTGGGGTAAGTTCTGCAAATATTCTTTTGCCTGTTCGAATGCCTTGTCGAGGTTGCGGCCACGGCTTTTCATCTCCACCAGCAGTGTGCCTTTCCACAACATGTCGATATAGCCGTCGTGGTCATCCAATTTCTTTACCTTATGCTCAAACGTGGCCACCTTGCGCTGACGGATACCAAAGACATTGAAAAATTCATAGAGAAACGTCTTTGCTTCGGCATCTTCGTTGCAGGCGCTTTCCCATTCCTTTGAAAATCGGGCAGCACGTTCTTTTATTTCGTTCCAGCTGAGAGTCATTTTTTTATATCAAATTGCAGTCCGCCAAGGCGGATATGATTTCAGAAAATATATGATTTTTTCATGATAAAAGTATAAAAAATCGGTGTTGACCGTAAAAAAAAATATTATTTTTTTATGGGTGACAGGTAAGTTATTAAAAATTAATAAGAGAATATTTGCAAATCCATAACAATAGCAGGCTACTATATAAAAAAATGCGCTGTAAGCTCACTCATTCCACTACAAACGACCTTAGTTCTCTGCTTTAGCCTTGCCCGGCCACAAAAGTTTTTTATACTTCAAAGACGGCGATTCAATAAAATCGCCTAAGCCTAGCCTTGGCCATTTTTCATCAACCGCTTTTATAGTGGCATCGTCCGAAACAATCACGTTTGGCCAAGGCCGGTCGAAGCCATCAAATTCTTTGGTTTTATGAGTGCCGTCAACAATCATAACTCCTTCATGAATAAAAATATCTCTCGACGGATCCATGTTGTTCAGCACCAGCCACGCCACATCTTTCAGGTCATACACATCTACCTGCATATCAACAAAAACAAGGCATTTGACTCCTGAAATCAGTTTATTTTCCAGAAAAGACATAGTCAATTCTTTGATATGATTTATCTTATTCTTTTCTAAAGAAATTATCACGAACGAAATATTTTCAGATGATAAAGTATCGTTCACCTGTTTTATCTCAGGAATTTCTTTTAGTATTTTCTCTGCCTCAATGATCACAGGCATTTCACCGGCATGGACTTCCCCTGTAGCGTCGATGCCTATCTTTCCGCTATAGGCATATTTTTCAGCAGCATGGTCAAGAATATCCGCCGGCCCTTTGGAGTAAATTATATTTTGATTTATATCCACTCTTTCGGAAACCTTGCGTGCAATTTCATTGTAATTGAAAATGTCCGTATGTTCATCAACAGCTATTATCAGCTTGGCAAACATCATCTGTCCCGCCCCCCACAAGCCGTTTATGGTTTTTTCTGCCTGCCCGTCGTATTGTTTTTTAATTTTAATGATGACAAGATTATGCATCACCCCTTCCACCGGCATGTGCATATCGATAATTTCGGGTTGCATCGTCAGACGCAGCGGGCTTAAAAAAATACGTTCGGTAGCCTTGCCAATCCAGGCATCTTCCTGTGGCGGGATACCAACTATAGTGGCAGGATATACGGCATTTTTGCGATGCGTGATGCAGGTGATATGAAACTTCGGAAAATATTCCGGCAAAGAATAAAAACCGGTATGGTCACCAAAAGGGCCTTCCGAAATAAGTTCTTCCGAAGGATCAATATAACCTTCAATTACAAAATCAACATCCTGTGGCACTTCAAGATCATTGGTAAGGCATTTGACCATCGTTACTTTTTTCTTGCGCAAAAAACCGGCTAAAATATATTCGTCGATGCCATCCGGCAGTGGTGCTGTTGCCGCATAGGTGTATACTGGATCGCCGCCAAGAGTCACACTCACTGGCATGCGTAAACCAAGCTTTTTATACTCATGATAATGCCTGGCCGAGTTTTTATGCAAATGCCAGTGCATACCAGTCAGATCGGGCCCAAAAACCTGCATGCGATACATCCCGACATTCCTGACACCCGTATTTGGATCAGTCGAATGTACTACAGGAAGTGTAACAAAAGGTCCACCATCGTGCGGCCAGCAGGTAAGCACAGGCAGACGGCTCATATCGGGGGTTGGCATTACGATTTCCTGGCACGCTCCTCTACCCCTCACAGTATGAGGCATCCACGAGGCCAACTCATTTAATAAAGGCAGCATTCTTAATTTATCAAGAAAACCCTGCTTACCTGCAGATACTTTTCTGAATAATTCATCAATCTGACGGGTTATTTCATCCAGCTCGCGAACACCCAGAGCCATACATATCCTTTTACCGGAACCGAATGCATTGATAAGCACCGGGAAATCAGTGCCCGAATTCTCAAACAACAAGGCTTTACCCCTATTTTTAACCACCCTGTCGGTTATTTCAGAAATTTCCAGCTCCGGAGAAACATATTCCTTCACCTTTACCAGTTCACCGGTAATTTCAAGTGTATGAATGAAATCCGTAAGGTTTTTATAACCCATAGTTGTGATTCTGAAACACAAATTTAGTCAATAAACTGTTTCAAAGATTCAAGTTGATAGCAATTATCTCTATATGTCAATGGATTTTAATAAACAAAGAATTATTTTGTATTGCTTTTCGGATTTCCTCATTGTAAATTTGTATAAACTATTTAAATAATTCAATCATGAAAACATTAAAACTTTTATCAGTGCTGTTCATAATTGCAGCAATTACTTATTCATGCGAAAAAGAAGGGCCTGCCGGGCCAGCAGGAACTAATGGAACCAATGGCAACGCCAATGTTACGGTATATGGATTTGGTGAATACACGTTTACCACAGCCACCCCCTGGACACAGTTTACGCTCCCAATATCCCAGGGAATGGTCGATTCTTCATTGATACTGCCTTACTATCACATGACCAATTATTGGTATCAGGTTGGCGAAATAGGTATCGGAGGAAGTTTCACCAGCCGGTATTTTATTGAACCATTTGCCTCAAGTTCAGACCTGCGCGTCGAAATAAGAAATATTGATGGTGCTCCTTATAACGGCGCTGATGTTACCTGGGATTCCATAAGGGTATTTGTTATTCCGGCAAATACTTTCAGAAGCGCACAAAGTGATAACATTGATTTCAATAACCACAATGAAGTTGCTCAATATTTCGAAAAAAGCAGGTAAAAGTCAGATGCGTATTTGATTTATGATATTGTCAATATTAATTTCGTATTTTTGTACATAATTAATAAATAAAAAACATTATGGAAAGACATCAGGGAATCATTACTTTTGGAGGAAATCCTCTTACTCTTGCAGGAACTATGGTAAAAGTGGGCGATAAAGCCCAGGATTTTACTGTGCTGGCAAACGATCTGAAACCACATAAGCTGAGCGATTATGATGGGAAAACACGTATTATCTCGGTGGTGCCTTCGGTGGATACCGGAGTTTGTGCAGCACAGACACGCCGTTTCAATGTAGAAGCGGCCAAACTTAACGATACGGTTATTCTCACCATTTCATGCGACCTGCCTTTTGCCCTTGGCCGGTTTTGTGCTGCCGAAGGCATTGACAAAGTAGTTACCTTATCTGATCATCGAGAAACTGACTTTGGCCTGAAATACGGATTTTTAATTGAAGAATTGCGATTGCTGTCACGCGGCATTGTGATCGTGGACAAATCAGGCACCGTTCGCTATGTAGAATATGTTAAAGAAGTTACCACACATCCCGACTACGAAAAAGCGCTTGATGCAGCCAGAAATTTGTAATTTCTTACTTGTATTTTAAAAATATCGTATTTTTATCTTCTGATAAGAAGCAAATAATTATTAACTAAAACCGAACAAATGAAAAAGATTTATTTTATTCTCATGTTTATTGTTCTGCCGGCACTTGCATTAAATGCCCAGGTACTTTACACCAGCAATTTCGACACCTGTACGGCAGGCCAGTATCTTGCTTCCCAACTGGGTTCGCCATGGACCACCTGGTCAAGCGCACCGGGAACCAGCGAAGACCCATTGGTGTCCGCGGCTCAGGCTCATAGCAGTCCAAATTCTTTCAAGGTAATCAACAACAACGACTGTGTGTTGCAATTATTCGACAAAACCACCGGCCGTTACAAAGTTGAATGGTATATGTATGTAGAATCAGGAAAGCTGGGATATTTCAACCTGTTGAGTGATTTCAACGGCGGCAATAGTATCTGGGGCTTTCAGGCCTATATCTATCACGATTCGATTTTTGTTGATGCCAATGGCAGCTATGCCGCTTCAACAACTTTCGCTTCGAACACCTGGACAAAACTGCATATAATCATCGACCTTGATGATGACTATGCCACCTTTTTTAAGGATGATGCAGAACTTGTCAGCTACCAGTGGAGCAAAGGGCCTTTTGGCGAAGGTTCTACCGTTAAACTTGATGCGGTGAATTTCTTTGGATGGGACGGTTCTGACAGCCCGGCTGAAGGCGGTCAATCAGGCTACTATATTGATGATGTTACTGTGGAATCGCTTTCGATACCATCAACGCCGCCAATGAACCTCAACGCGGCATTAAATGGCAACGACATAGATGTTTCCTGGTCGGCCACCACTCCCGCCCCCGATCTTTACAAATTAAGCTGTAACGGTGCAGTGGTAACTTCCACTACAGGGTTGACCTATACCGAACCCGGACCCTGGCCTGACACTTATATTTATGCTGTCAGAGCAAAATTCGGCCCGCTGGGATATACCCATTCTTCCAACACCGATACAGTAACTATTGTTGGAGGCGTTACACGAGATATGGTACTGTTTGAAGAAGGCACTTCAATCAACTGTGGTTATTGCCCTTACGCTGCAAAAGGTATTGACAGCCTGATAACTGTAAACCATAAAGAAGCCGTTGCCATTGCATATCATCCTGATTCTCAGTGGGGAAGTTTTGCTGACAATTACAGTAATCCTTCTTCTGTCAGCCGTTTGATTTATTATCAGATGACGGGATTTCCGAGTATTACTGCTGATGGAAAATGGAGAATAAATGGTGTTACTTCACCCTATGGACGTCAATACAGCTCGGTTTATCTACCATTTTACAACGACCGGATAAATGCGGCTTCTTTCCACAACCTTGACCTGGTTGTTACCCCAACTGGTACCGATACCTATACAGCCACTATCACCGCCGAAGAAACCTTTAGCGCATTTTCTCCGGTAAAACTTCACGTAGCTCTTACCGAATCTGATATTCCGGTTTCGTGGGGTGGCCTCACAGATATTGATTTTGTGTGCAGGGGAATGTTTCCGGATGCCAATGGTACAAGCATAGATTTTTCGTCCCAAAGCTCACAAACTTTTAATATCGATTTCGCCACCACAGGTTTTGTGACAGAAAAATGTCAGTTGGTTGTTTTCATTCAGGATCCCGTGACCAAATTGGTAACGCAAACTGCCAAATTCGATATGTCGGCGGCAATCGGCATGGATGAAATCAATGGCAACAGCATAAGTCTTTATCCTAACCCTGCATCGGAGTATATTATCGCCAATACCAGTGGAAATGGCTTACTTGAGATTGTTGACATCACGGGAAAACTCGTGCTGAAAAAAAGTATTGTGAAAACATCTCAAACTATTGACATTCGCAGCCTGGAAAAAGGCCTGTATGTAGTTAAATTTACTTCAGAAAAAAATACTTTCTCTGAAAAACTCATCATCGAATAAAAAACGTGAATCTATTTATTCAAGAGGCCTGCAAAATTGCAGGCCTCTTTTGTTTCAATATTTTGTAGTTTTGCCGAAAACAATTACCAGGGTAAAATTAAGTTAGGCCAGCGCGTGAATACTTATCTCATTGAAATAAAAGGTTTGGTGCAGGGAGTAGGATTCCGCCCGTTTATCTACCGCATTGCTGCCAGCTTTCATCTGAACGGAAGAGTAGAAAACCGTAACGACGGGGTATTCATCAAGGTAAACTGTGATGAAAAAACGTTAAGAAGTTTTATTCAGGCCTTATGGCAGCAGGCGCCCCAGGCAGCCGCCATTGAATCGGTTGATTTTCTAATTACCGATAACGAAATTTTTGATGATTTTCAGATTGTAAAAAGCAGGACGGTTTCGAACCGCATCACCGAAATAAGTCCCGATATTGCGGTATGCGAAGACTGCCTCCGGGATATGAAAACCCAGCAGCACCGTATTGATTACCCTTTTATCAATTGTACCAACTGCGGGCCGCGGTTTACGATTATTCAGAACATACCTTACGACAGAGCCAAGACTACTATGAGCCCTTTTGTCATGTGCCCCGATTGTAGTAAAGAGTATCAGGATGTTACCGACCGCAGGTTTCATGCTCAGCCTATTGCCTGTTCGCTTTGCGGGCCCGAATATATGCTGTATGAGGGCAACAAAACAACAAAAGGTATTGAGCCAATCATCAGCAGACTTCAGCACCTGCTGAAAAACAAAAAAATCATAGCCATTAAAGGTATCGGCGGTTTTTTTATTGCCTGCGACGCGCAAAGCGAAGAAACGGTGGCTCGCCTGCGTAAGCTGAAAAACAGGGAAGGCAAACCTTTTGCTGTGATGTTCTCCGGAATGGATTCCTTGCGTGAATATGCCGATGTGAATGAACAAGAACAAAAGGCACTTCTATCATTCCGGCGGCCTATTGTACTCCTGGATCAGAAAAAAGGGCTGGCACCATCCGTCAATATTGGTTTTGGCACCATTGGCTGTATGTTACCCTATATGCCCATTCACTATCTTTTATTTCATGCATTGGATATTCCGGCCATTGTGCTGACCAGCGGAAACATATCGGAAGAGCCTATTATCACTGACAACCAACTTGCCCTGGAAAAACTTTCAGGCATCACCGATGCCATACTTACATACAACCGTGATATTTACAACAGGACAGACGATTCGGTGGTAATGGTAGTCAACGGCCACGAACGGCTTATCAGAAGATCCAGGGGCTACGTCCCCACCCCGATTACCCTGGCAATGAACGTTGACGGCATACTGGCAACGGGGCCCGAACTTGTCAATTGTTTTGCCCTTGGCAGGGAAAACAAGGCGATTATCAGTCAGCATATCGGGGATTTGAAAAACCTCGAGACTTACGGATTTTATACCGAAACAATAGAACGGTTCAAGAAGTTGTTTTTATTCCAAACAAAATTGGTTGTCAGCGACCTGCACCCCGATTACCTGTCGACACAATATGCGCTGGCAACAGGGCTGGCGCCCATGCGTGTTCAACACCATCATGCGCATATTGCCTCCTGCATGGCTGAAAACAATGTCGATGACATGGTTATCGGTGTAAGTTTTGATGGCACCGGGCTTGGCGATGACGGGAACATCTGGGGCAGCGAATTTTTTATTTGCAATCTGGCTGATTATCAAAGAATCAATCATTTTGACTATATCCCCATGCCAGGTGGAGATAAAGTTACTGACGAACCATGGCGCATGGCTGTGTCGTATTTGTACAAGTATTTTGGCGAAAAATTTATGGATATGAATCTCCCCTTTCTTAAAACCATAAAACCTGTTATGTTGAAGATGCTTTGCCAGGCTATAGATAAAAAAATCAATAGTCCTCTAAGCTCAGGCTGCGGAAGGTTATTTGATGCCGTGGCCGCACTGATCAACCTCTGTCCGGTGAGCAGGTTTCACGCAGAAGCACCAATGCGGCTGGAAGCTGTTATGGATAAAAACATTAAAGAATCATATCTTTTTTCTATACATCCAAACATATCCTTTGAGGAAATGTTTAAACAGATTATTGCTGACATAAATACCTGCATCCCAGCATCAGTAATTTCAGCGAAATTTCATAACACGATACTGGCCGTAATTGCCGAAACAGTAAATGACATCCGGAACACCACAGGATTAAAAAAAGTGGTTTTATCCGGAGGCTCCTTCCAAAACAAGTACCTTTTAGCCAACATTGAGCACCAGCTTGCCAGTCAAGGGTTTACGGTATTCTCTCACAAAAAAGTACCCTGCAATGATGCCGGGATAGCCTTAGGCCAGATGGCCATTGCTGCCAGAAGAAGAATGGCAGAATAATCATCTGTGGTAAATATCAAATAAAAGGGATAAATCGTACAGAAAGCAAAAATCTGCAGTATTTTGACTATTTTTGCAATAATAAAACGCTGATGTACTATGTGTCTTGGAATACCATCAAAGATAGTTTCTATCGACGGTGATAATGCCGTTGTTTCGGTTGGAGGTACCCGTGTAGAGGCTTCGCTGCAGTTGCTTACCGACGTGAAGGTAGGCGATTTCGTTTTGCTCCATACCGGTTTTGCCATTGAAAAAATAAGCCCTGAAGAGGCCGAAGAAACTTTGACACTTTTGAAAAAACTGGGCGAACCGGAGAGTGAAATAAACCCGGCAGAAAATAAGATTGATTGATGTTCCCATAATTATTTCGGATGAAGTATATCGATGAGTTCAGGAATGCGGAATTAGTAAAGATTCTGACTGATAAAATATTCGCTGAGTCAAAAAAAGAAATTACGTTGATGGAGGTATGCGGAGGTCATACCTGGGCCATACAAAAATTCGGTATCCCCACGCTGATGCCAAAA
>DAOOWO010000087.1:0-8277 GCA_035371225.1 Bacteroidales bacterium
GCGATGAGAAACTTCAACTTAATGTATCCAGTATCCTTTCTGCCATAATGCCGAGATGTCCATCGAGAAGGCCACAATAAAATGTATGGCTACTCCCATCCATATCGACCGGCTTTTCAGGCTGAGTGTCCCCAGAATAATTCCTGCTACTATGGCTGCGATTGTTTCAGGGAAAGGCTTGCCGAAATGTATCATACAGTAGGGGATAGTCATGATAAAAACACTGTAATATCCAAACTGTTTTTTAAGCCCGTGAACCATAAAACCACGGAAGAAAAATTCCAAAGCGATGAACTGGAAAAAATATAAAAGTTCCCAGATAAAAAAATCAGGCCAGAGGGCCTCGTTGTCTTGCAGGTGGTAAAAAGGGTAACGCAACTGGAAACTTTCAGTGGTGGAGAATATCAAGATCAGCGGAAACATGATTATCAGGAACAGTCCGAATATCTTGCGTTCCCTGAAGACACTGCCGCCCCATAATCCGTAATCTTTCAGCTTTTCTTTAAAAACAAATTTTATGATGGTTGCCGGAATCAAAAAATAGAAAACAAGGATAGTAAAAACCCAATAGCCAAGTGAAAACAACTGCTGATTGGCTTGGTGTTCAATAATGAACCGGATGCGGTCAGACGTTTCGCTAAAGCCGATAAACCGGATAAATTTGAGCACCAGGTAGTATCCGTCGTTTTTGCCGATGTACTCGATGCAGGCAAGGGAGATACAAACAATTACGGCAATAATCAGAACTTTTATATTGAAAGCGCCTTTTTTGTTTACTTCGAAGTACGCTTCATGCTCCTGCTGAATGGCATGATAAGTATCTGTAAAAGTTTCTTTTGCAAGTCGTTTCATTATCGGGCAAAAAAAATCCTCCGCGACACGCGGAGGATCTGGTTTTACATGTTATTTCAATTATCTTGGTTCCAGCGTAAAATCCATTGTAGTGACGTATTGCGTAAAGTTGATGGTTTCGGCTTTTTGCATCTTCAAAACAATTTTAGTTTTACTCAGGCTGACAATTTCGTATATTTCAAGAGTGTTTTGTCCCTGGTAAATCGTAGTATGCGGATTGCCCATATCTGTATTGAAAGTACTCTTGCTTGCCTGCATGGCGAGCAGGTCGGTAACTGCCCATTCTGCTTCAGCATTTGGTCCGGTGAAGTACCAATGCCCATCGATGCCTAAGGTTTCGGTGATTCCGGTAACATTGTGCTTGAAGGTTTCGGAATATACATAGGTACCGTCGTTATGGTAGTCGGTGTATATGGCCCCTGTATAAGCATCTTCAGTAACGATGGTGTCGCTCACCAGATGTCTGCTGGTTTTGGTAGTACCGTCAAAAGTGGTTTCAAACTTTTCATTGTTAAAGGTATAGCTGCTCGAAAGTGTAACAACTTTCCAGTCGCCTACCAGTTTGATGGTGTCAATTTTACGGCACGAAAAAAATAGTGAGGATACTAGTACAGTTATGACAATAATGATTGGAAAAGAAATATTTTTTTTCATGGTATTGGTTTTTCTTTATTGAAACAAATAATTATTGTGCGCCCATTTTTAAGTTTATGACAGTAATCTCTGAATTCAGCACTGTGTTAGTACCTTCAATGTATTGCTGTTCCACTTTCGACTCCATCTTGACTTCGTCGATAGCAAGTTTGATAAGCCTGAACACTCTTGTTTCCAGATTGCCTGAGGCCGAATAATTATCGGTAACAGGCGATTGTCCCGTGATCTGAACGGTTTTGGTATGTGAAGTTTTTTGTAAGGCAAGCAGTTCTTTGAATTTTGTATCGCTGTCTTTGCCGCCTCCGGTAAAATACCAATATCCGGTTTCTTTATAGGAATATACCGACGTGTCGTTTGAAATGTGTTCCTCCCAGTCGTAGGTGCCATTTTTTTTGAATGAAATGGTCATCGTGGCATTTGATATATATTTCTGGGTGCCGAAAATATGTATATAGGACGACCCGTCATATTCCACAGATACAATAGTGTCGTTATGTTGAACAGTATGCTTGTAATAGGAAAAACTCCAATCCTGGCATAACCTGTATTTCCTGGAATAAAAAGTAAAACTGGCATCTTCATCTCCCACTTTGCATGAATTGAAAACCGGAATCAGAAGCATTCCGCATACAATTATAATAAGGAATCTTTTAGCATTTTTCATTACCTGAATTTTTGAGATAAAACTACAACAAATATAAAATAATTTCAATAAAAAATTAAAATTATCTTTTATACGCACTGTAACAAAAAAGGTTATCCTGCTCATTTACAACAAGCGTCGTACATTTGAACAGCTTTTTTGTTGCCGAGGTCAGCGGCTGATTTCAAATCATCGCACATGCCTTTTTTATCTTTGATGGCTTCTTTGCATAGTGCTCTTTCGAAATACCATTCGGCAACCGGTTTTGATTTTATTGCCGTGCACCAGTCCTGTATGGCTTGGACAAATTTTTGCTGGTCCATAAAAATTTTGGCTCTTCCGGCAAAGGCATAATAGTTTCCGGGATTCACAGCAATTGTTTTATTATAATATGTCAGGGCGTTTTTAAGGTTGTTTTGGCTTTCGTAAATCCTTGCTATATAAAGGTATGCCGAATCATTCTTTGTATTGAGCTGCGCGCTTTTCGAAAAATCTTTTAGGGCTTCGGTGGTTTTACCCGAGTTGTAATAACATATTGCCCTGTTATAATATGTCGCGGCATCTTTTACTGTGTATTCATTTATCAGAATATCATAATCCCCGATTGCGTCGTTCCACAAACCGGAAAAAAACTCTGTTTGAGCTTTGTGCAAAAACAATTCTTTGTGATGTATTTTCAAGGTTGTTGCCTTTGTGAAATCAGCGGCAGCAGCCTTATAATTTCCAGAATTCTCGTACAGCAAACCTCTTTTATAATAGGCTTCGGCCTGGAGCGGATTCAAAGTAATGCATTTTGAGTAATCACTCAAGGCTTCCTTATCCTTTTTCTGGAGTTCATAAATTAATGCCCGCTGATAAAAAACATCGGCGTTTTTGCTGTTTATTTCCAGGGCGATACTCAGGTCGGCGAGGGCGGGTTTTAATTCGTTATTTTTTTGATATAATTTTGCCCGCTCCAGATATGCATCTTCTTTGTTTTTATTGATTTCTATAGCCCGGGCAAAATCAGTATGAGCTTTTTTGTTTTCACCGGCCAGGACATAGGTGCTGGCTCGTTTCAGGTACGCCGGATAATAATTGGGATAAATTTCCAGCGCCTTACTGAAGTCTTTTAGGGCTTCGCCGAATTTTTTCTGTGCAGCGTAACAATCTCCTCTACCGATATAGGCATCATAAAATATTTCATTTTTTTCGATGCAATGGGTAAACTCGCTTATGGCTCCTGTCAAATCGTTTTGCTGGTATTTGCTAAGGCCGCTTTCATAAAGAGAGTTAGCTGTCTGTCCGCTAATCAACCACGTATGTAATACCAGTGTTATTGCAAAAATTAATGGCCTGGTGAAATTCATTTTATATATCTTTGAAATGGTTCAGCAAAATACAACAAAAAATTACTATGATTTACCAGACAGAAATTATTTTGCCTTCCTTAGGAAAAGGGTTTCATTTGATTACGGACATTATAAAACAAAACCTGCCTTCGTTGCCGGAGACAGGTCTTGTCAATATTTTTATCAGGCACACCTCTGCAGGATTAACTATTAATGAGAACTTTGATTCTACGGTGCGCTCTGATTTGTCAGAAACGTTTGACCGTATAGTTCCTGAAGGCGCTCAACTCTATCAGCATATAGCTGAAGGTAGAGATGATATGCCGGCTCATGTAAAATCAAGCCTTGCAGGGGCTTCGCTAAATGTTCCTATTCGCAACCACTGTTTAGGATTGGGTACCTGGCAGGGTATATTTTTATGCGAATTCAGAAACAAAAAGCAACAGCGAACTGTTGTGATAACAATAATAGGGGAGTGATTACTCCTTATTTATTGCAATTTTCAACAAAATCGATGAGCTTGTTCAATGAATCATTCTTTAATGAATAGAATGTCATTTTGCCGCTTCTGCGCCTGTTGAGGATACCATGAGTACGGAGCAGGTTTAAATGCAGTGATGCTGCAGCCTGTTCAATATTCAGTTTTTCATAAATCTGGGTAACATTCATTTCTTTGTTTGCTTCCAGAAGTTCAATGATGTTTATCCTCATGGGATGTGCAATTGATCTCATTTTTCTTGCAGCTGAGTCAAATTTGTTAACGTCGATTTTTTTACTTAGTGTCATTTTTTTAAATTGTTAATAGTGATTACTAATTTATTAATTAAAACTTATTTTTTTTTATATTATTGTTTGTGAATAAACTTTCTTGTGTTTTTTCTTAAAAAATACATCATAAAACTCTCCGCTTCCTATATACGACAAGCCTTGGAGCACTTTTTATTTTGTATGTAATTTTGTAAAAGAACTTTTTTGCAAAGATAACTATTAAAAAAACATACAAAGATATAATAATTTTCTAATATTACAAAAAAAAAAATAAAATATTTTCAACAACTTAATCATCGATTATCATATTTTGACCATTACTAAATTTTATTATGAGTAGATAATTTATTGGTTTATTTGTTTTACTCTTTTTCCCTTATGCTGAAAATATTGGTAATTTTGTATTTTTATTGAAAAATGGTGGAAACCGACCTGATCAACAGACTCATTTCAGGAGATGAACGAGCATTTAAAATTGTAGTGGACAGAAATGCCGCTATGATTTTTCGTGTTATAATGAATTTTGGTGTCAGCCGCGAAGATGCCGAAGACCTGAGCCAGGAGGTTTTTCTGGATGCGTTTCGCAATATCCGTAAATTTCGTAATGATGCCGAAATATCCACATGGCTCTACCGCATAGCCATTAACAAATCAATAAACTTTGTAAAAAAGAATAAAAATTCCAAACATGCAAAATCACGCCTGGACGATATAAAAGCTTTTGATAATAACTGGCCTGTGGAAAGTTCGGAAGAACATTTTGTTACTAATGAACAAAAGACCTTATTATATAATAGTATCGAAAAATTATCCGAAAATCAACGAATTGCTTTTACGCTGAACAAACTTGATGAGTTATCCTACAAAGAAATTTCGGAGATTATGAATATTTCTGTTTCTGCTGTCGAATCGCTGATACACCGGGCTAAAAGCACCCTTCAAAATATCCTGCTGGACAGTTTTAAATAAAAATTTTCTTCCTGTCCGCAAGTTTTTTCCATCAAGTTTGTCAAACCTTTATACTCTATTATTATGAATTGCGAATTTTTTAAAAATAATATTTTAGATTTTTATTACAATGATTGTAATAATGATACTTCTTTAAAAATGCGCGAGCATATAGCCCGGTGTCATGAGTGTGCCGCTTTGTACGGGAAAATGGCCGCGGTGCTTGGCTCGGCTGATCGGGTGAAAGAAGCTGTTCCCGATGCATTTTATTATACCCGTTTGTCATCAAAGATGGACCGTGTGCACCAAATGCCTGTTTACACCCGTTGGCTGATGCAGGCTGCTAAACCCCTGCTGGCGGCAAGTTTTGTGATTTTTGGTGTCTTTGTCGGATATGAAATTTATGATAAACTTCAGCAAATAAAGCCAGTTAATGCCAATAATATTTCCGCTGACATCGCCGAAGTGCAATTAGCCGACGAATACATGCTGAAAGCAGATAGTGAGGAAATACTAAACACTTATTTTTTTAATGAATAATAATCATGAGTTATTTTAATAAAAACAAAACACTGTTATGGGTATTGGGTGCCTTGTTAATTATTAACCTGGCAGCTACCGGCACTATTATTTATAAAATGAAGGCTGAGCCAAAGCAGCAACACCCTGGTAATGAAAAACCATGTGTTCAGGAATACCTGCAGCAAGAACTCGGTCTTTCCTCTGCCCAAACACGGGAGTTTGCCCGGCTAAAAAAAGCCCATCACGACAGTTTGCGGGTAATACACAGCGTAATGGCCGAAAAACGTTTCTTAATTTCACAAACCATGGTTTTGCCCGAACCCGACACAGCATTGATCGAAAAGACCACCGAAGAACTGGGCGTACTTTATTCGCAGACTCGCCGTATGTTTGTAAGTCACTATTTTGAATTGCGCAAGATATGCAAACCCCAACAACAGGAAAAACTTGCAAAAATATTTTCTGGCGCTTTCTGCAGTGGCGACAATTGCCGTTTAGAGCCCGCCATGCCCAATAGTCATGCCGGCTGTAAAAATCATGACAAAAGGCATAAACACAAGTTTTAAAAATAAAATATATTTTAATAATAAATAAATTAGTTAAAAACAAAAATCATGAAAACTATGAAAACAATGAAAGTGAATTATCTGTTGGCTATTATAGTAGCCATTACAATGGTGTTTGCCTCATCGGCCACTTACAGTCAGTGCAACAAACATCAAGCGTCAACCTCAGCGTCAGCAGCGGAAAATCAGGATGTGAAACCCGTGTGCATGAATAAACATGGAATGATGAATCTTACCCCCGAACAGGAAAAACAAATCGACGCCATACATCAAAAGCAAATGAAAGAAGTGCTGCCACTGAAAAACCTCATCGCTGAAAAAAAGGCACATTTGGTTACCATTTCCACTGGCGACAATGTGGACCTGGTAGCAGTGAATAAAACTATCGACGAATTATATGCATTAAAGGCCGACATTGCCAAAAAGCGTGCTGCTATGAAGCAGGAAGTGAGAAAATTATTGAACGATGACCAAAAACTAATGTTCGACATGAAACATGCAAAAAATAAAGGTAAAGGTTGTGATTCCGGAAAGAATGTGGGTTGTGGCATGAGCCAGCACTCAGGCGCTTGTTGCGGAATGAATAAGGGTATGGGCGGAAATGGTTGTTGTATGGGACAGAAATCTGAAAATGGTTGTGGTATGCACCAGGGCCAGGGAAATGGCTGTCAGCAGCAGGGACAAGGCAGTTGTAAGGATAAGGATGGCAACGCAAATAAATGTTGTTCTCAGAACAAAAAGTAATTATGTAACACAATACCGGCCTGGAAGGCGCATCTGAAGGGCCGGTTCTTTTTTAATAGCAATATTTCAGAATGAAGAGACAGGCTTTTATAACATTGGTATTTGTAATAGTAACACTTTTTGCTTTAGCACAAAAAATCCCTGCTACAAAAAACGGAAACGGCAATAATTCCAAAGGCACTATTACCGGGATAGTGCACGATAAAAATTCCGGAACACCTGTGGAATTTGCCAACGTGATTGTTTGCAAAAACTCTGACTCGTCCATGGTTAATGGGGCACTTACCAATGCCAAAGGGAGGTTCACTATTGATAATGTGCCCTATGGGAATTATTTTATTAAAATAAATTTTATCGGCTATGGTGTCAAGACAATGTCAGGTATCAGTATCAATGATAATAACACCTACATGAATGTTCGTACCGTTTATCTGGAGACCACGGCAACAAATCTCGATGCGGTGACCATAACAGGGCAAAAAGATCAGGTGGAGTACAACTTAGATAAAAAAGTGGTCAATGTGGATAAAAACCTTCTCACGGCAGGCGGAACAGCGCTGGATGTTATGCAGACCATTCCTTCGGTAAATGTTGATATCGAAGGGAATGTTAGTCTGAGAGGCTCCTCAAATGTTACCATCTTTGTGGATGGCCGCCCTTCGGTCCTTACCAGCCTTGACCAGATGCCGGCCAGTATGATCGACAGGGTGGAAATAGTTACCAACCCATCTGCCCGTTACGACCCCGATGGAATGTCGGGTATTATCAACATCGTTACAAAACGCCGCAACGAAGCCGGATATAATGCAATGGTATCAGCTAATGTGGGAACTGGAGGAAAATTCAGTTCTTCGGTAAATCTTGGTTATAATGTCAAAAAATTCAACATCTATACCAACCTTGATTTTCGCAGAAACGGAATGAAAACCTATTACGATTCTTATCGCGAATTGTATGACAATGACACTACGTATGTTTATAAACAGCTTTCTGAATCAGAACGCAAAGGGTTCTTTGGGGATTTTAAATTGGGCGCCGATTATTTTATTAATGATAAAAACACTTTGTCGGTCTATGGCGAATACAATATCAGAAGATTCAACCCTTACGATACTACCGGCTATTTTAATTTTGACTACAATGATCTGCTGAGCAGTTATTACAACAGACAGAACAATACTAAAGGGTCTCATGGCGGTTATGAACTTGGCTTGGACTACAAAAAAGAATTCAGAAAAAAAAATCAGGA
>DAOOWO010000088.1:0-8245 GCA_035371225.1 Bacteroidales bacterium
AAGGCTTGTTTGACTGTTGGGTTTTCCAGATTGACTGTCAGAAGCCGTCTGCATCATTTACCTGCACTCCCAATCCGGCTTGTGCAGGCGATACCATTGATTTTAGTAATCTCACTACGGGAGCATTGACCTGGCAATGGTATGTCAATGGAGTAAGCTACAGTAGTGATTTTAACGTCCCGGCCCTGATTGCAGTCAGTGGAACCGACTCTATTACCCTGTTGACATCGTTTGAATCATGTTCCGACACTGCCATGCAGATTGTAACTGCTTATTCTTCTCCTGTGGTGGATTTGGGTTCTGATACCAGCATTTGTGCCAGTTGCAGTATTATGCTTGACGCTGGTAATCCGGGTGCGGAATATTGGTGGTCAACGGGTGACAGCACACAGCAAATCACGGTTACAGCAGGAGATACTGTTTGGGCTGAGGTTATGGTTCATGGGTGCGCGGGTATTGATACGATAGTGGTGTCAGCGGATACTGCAACCACAGTTGGTGAATTTGCCGGGCATAGCTTTGATATTATGCCAAATCCTAATTCCGGAATTTTCAGAATAAAAACGAGCAGCACCGAAAACTACCTTGTAGAGGTTTGGTCAGCGGATACCCGTTGCCTGATTAGCACAGAACCTTGCAGGGGCGATGCATTGGTTGATTTGGCAGCGGTGGATGCAGGATGTTATGTGGTAATTATCAGAAACACCGAAAGAGTGCTGGCAGTGAAAAAGGTATTTATTTACTAATGCCAGCAGTGATTGCCGCACCACCAAAGATTGATAGATTTTCCTCAGATAATTTTTACCGTCGATTCGGGGACCCAGCCATCGCTGCCATTGGCAATCCTGATTTCTATCCAGGCACCTACCTTATCGGTGATTTTTACTTTGGAACCTTCGTGAATGACAAAAATATCCTGACTGCCCTCGTCGGGTGAGCTTTTTACGTTCACTGTCGGTTCAAAGATGATGGCTTCACGGGAGGTTTGAAAGTCGCGGTGCTGATAGAATGCATTGATCACTGAAATCAATGTGCTCATCAAAAATACTAACCCAACCCAAAAAAATATTTTCCGTACAGTAATGGTATTCCCGACAAGGAAGATAGCGGCAGCCACGAAAAAAACAAATAAAAATATCAGGCTGAAGATGGCCCAGGTATCCACAGAAAGGCTTTGCCGGAATCCCATCAACCATCTTTTGTAAAAAGGCTGTGGCAGCTCTTCAATTTTATCAATTATTTTGGTATTGGCAACATTAATATTAAAATCAATTTTTTCGCCGGAAGGGTTGAGTTTTTTTGCTTTTTCGTAATAAAGCAGCGCCGAAGGGTAATCTTTGGTTTTAAAATACGCGTTGCCGAGGTTGTAGAAGAGTTCTGAAGATTGAAAATTATTTTTTACCAACTGTTGGTACAGTTCAACGGCTTCGGCGTATTTTCCTTCTGTATATGCCTGGTTGGCACGGGCAATGATGTCTTTATTATCAGCCGCTGATAGGTGCAGCCCCTGAATAATGATAACGACAAGCAGGAATATCTTTTTCATCATTTCATTTTTTTTTTATTTCAACTCTCTTTCCGTTTTACTGATTATATCCATTGCTTCGTTGTATAAAGTTTCCATGCCTTTGGTTGCCTCCGCAGGGGCAAAACGGGCAAATTCGCAATCGTCCAGTATCTCTATGAATTTAGTGCGTATATTCTCTTCAATATTTTTGTTTGCAAGGGTTTCTCGGGCTGTATCCAGCGATAATTCCGACAAGGGTATCGAGAACTTGTCGCAGATATAGCCCCATAAGGCTCTCGAAAGTTCCTGGTAAAAATTATTACGCTCGTTTGATTTCATAAAAATGTTGGCCTGCTTAAGCCTTTTTAAGGCAACTTTGGTGGCTCGCATGTTTTTGAGCAGGGCCGTGTTGCTTTGCAATTTGATGTAGCGTCGCATCAGTATAACAAAAGCTATAAACAGCATTACAGGCAGCACCAGCAGAAACCAATACCAGGCAGAGCCAAAAAAGAAATATCCTCCCGGAAAGACTTCAAAATCTTTGTTCTCAATAAATTTGATGTCGCTGCCAATATATTTTATGTCTTCTTTATTGGTGCTGCTGCTATATGCACCGCCGCTTCCATCGCCTTTGCCAACCTTAAGATTTATTTCACCGGAACTCAATGTCGTGTATGACTTTTTGTTTTTGTCGTAATAACTCAGGGTTATCGGGTTGAGTTTAAAAGTGCCCTGTGTGCGCGGAATAATCAGGTATGAAAACGTTTTTGACCCCGCGATTTCATTTCCTGAAGAAATGTTTTCGGTGATTTGCGGGTCGTACACTTCAAAATCAGGAGGAAATTCGATGTTCAGGTTGTCGATGAGGTTCAGGTTCCCTTTGCCGCTGATTTTTACTGTCAGGGTTACCGCATCATTGGCTTTAACTTCGTTTTTGTCGAGAGTGGCTTCCATGTTCAAATTGCCCACCAGCCCGCAGAAATCTTCGGGTTGCCCGGCGGGAAGTGCCGTAACATTGATGGCGAGGGCGTTGGATTTGAGTGTTTTCTTTACTTCCTGGTAGCCGCTGGTAAAGGCGTTCTGGAAAAAAGGGTCGTTAAAGAAAGGATCATTAAAGAAATTTCCAAAGGGGTTATTGGCTTTTTTCTTAACGAGGATATGTGCCAATGCCTCTACTTCGAGCGGGTCCACGGTAAGTTTTCCCGACTTTTGTGGAAACAGAGCCACCTTACGGATCTCGGCCACAGTATATTTTTGTCCGTTAACGGTTTCGTTGTATTGAACGGCCTGTTCCTTGTTTTTCATCAGGTCGTATGACCAGAATCCTGAGAAGGACGGAAGTTTTTGTATGGCGTATTGCGATACAGGGATGCGGGTATATATCTTGTAAGTAACGGTAAGTTGTTCTCCCTGCATCACATTTGTTTTGTCGGCAAATACTTTAACAAAAAGGTCGGTGGCAGAGGCCTCGGCGGATGTGGTCTGCTGGTTCTGTTTCGTTTGCTGTTGTTGCTGCTGATTGCCTGAAGCAGTGCCGGTGTTGGCGACTTCAATGGTAAGAGTATTAGACGATATCCATTTCCCGTTTACTTTTACTTTGGCCGGTTCGATGGTGAACTTTCCGGCTTTGGTAGGTGCAATGGTATATATCCAGCTTTGCGTGCTTTGTACCACAGATTTTCCGCCGATAAATGAAATATTGCTGCTCGACGAATTGTAAGGTCCGTTGGCGTTAAACCCGCTGAATGAAGGTGCCTGAAAGCTTTCGGCCTGTGCATCCGATAGGGTATAGGTAATACGTATCGAATTGTTTAATCCGGCACTTGATGAACTGGCTGATGCGGTAAATTTCTGTGCTAAAGAAATTTCAGGCACAGCAAAAAAAGCTATGGTTACAATGATTAACGCAAAATGTTTGTATGTACTGATGATTCCTTTCATTTTCTTTTGTTGCATTATCTTTATAACTCTCTCCAGGTTTCCCAATCCCCTAATCTCCCATTCACCCATTCCCTTATTTAACTTAATTAACATAATCACTTAATCTCCCAATCTCCCAATCTCCCAATCTCCCAATCTCCCAATTTTCCAATTCCCCAATCTACCAATCTTTCTCCGTCTTATAATTCTGGCTGTTTTGTTCTTTTTCGAGTTTTTCCCTTAGGTTCTTTTCTTTATTTTGCAGTGCGTTTAGCATACGTTCAGCATCTTCTTTTGAAATCTGTTGTTTTTGTTGATTCTGCTGATTTTGCTGGTTTTTGTCTTGTTTCTGGTCCTTGTTTTGTTGTTGCTGTTGTTGTTTCTGGTCCTGGTTTTGTTGCTGCTGTTGTTGTTGTTGTTGTTGTTGTTGTTTCTGAATCATCCTTTTGGCGTACTCCAGGTTGTATTTGGTTTCGGTATCATTGGGTTTTTGGCGCAACGCATTTTTATAGGATTCTACGCTTTCCTGATATTTTTTCTGCTGAAGCTGACTGTTTCCGAGGTTGTGATAAGCTTTGGCTGCAATGTCTTTAGAAATGTCTGATTCGGTAAGGTTTTGAAAAATCTTTTCCGACTCTTCGTATTTTCCTTGTTTGTACATGGCATCGCCGAGGTTAAACAGGGCTTTTTGATAATTGTTTTGCTTTTCGAGGGCTTTACGGTAGTTTATTTCGGCTGCTTTATAGTCGTTTTTTTCAAAAAGTTTGTTCCCGGCCCTGAGTTCTTTCACTGCTGTTTGCGCCGACCCATGAGTAGAAAATACCAACAGTATTATTATTGCAGTGAGATGATAATACCAACTTGTTATTCCTAATTTACTATGTAAAACTGTCATTTTCATATTAAATCAGACTACGAAATTATATGTTTTTTTGAAAAAAGGTGTACGTTGCGTGTCAGTTTTGTTTTTCTTTCCAGAATGATCAGGTCGGCAATCAGAAGCAGCAATGCGGCAATGATAAAATACATATAGGTATTGCGATATTCTGAAAAAACCCTGGCTTCATATTCTTTTTTTTCAAGCTTGTTGATTTCGTCAAAGACCTTGTTCAGTCCGGCATCGTTAGTGGTTGCCCTCACATAAGTGCCTTTGCCTGCTGCCGCCACTTGCTGAAGCATGGTTTCGTTGAGTTTGGTTACTACGGTGTTCCCAGAATTGTCTTTTTTGTATTCAATATTAAATCCCGACATGTTTACCGGTATGGGCGCTCCTGCAGCAGAGCCTATTCCTATGGTATAGGTCTGCAGGCCGTCACTGGCTGCTGCCCGTGCTGCTTCAATGGCATCGTCTTCGTGGTTTTCACCATCGGAAATCACAATGATTACTTTTTTGTTTTTGCTGTTTTTATCGAAAGACACCCTGGCAAGGTTTATAGCATCACCTATAGCAGTTCCCTGTGCCTGTATAATATCGGGATTTGCTTCCGATACAAGCATTTTGGCTGCCGCGTAGTCCGTGGTAACCGGTAATAATACCTGTGCTTTACCGGCAAAGACAATTATTCCTATCTGGTCATCTTCAAATTTATCAATGAGTTTGCTGATAGCCATTTGCGAGCGCACTATACGGCTGGGCTTGATATCCTGTGCCAGCATACTGTTGGATATGTCGAGGGCGATGATGATGTCAAGGCCTTTTCTTTTTACCGAACTCATTTTTGAGCCAATTTTCATGTTGACCACAGCGAAAACCAGCATAGTCAGCGTCAGCATGAGCAGGACAAATTTCACTATTGGCCTGGCTGGAGAATAGTCCGTGAGGATGCGTTGAACCACGTCGGCATCGCCGAATGTGTGCATGGTGTTTTTCTTCCATCGCAACATCAGCAAAAACAGCACGATACATACAGGAATAAGTATCAGCAGGGTTAATAATATCAGATGATCAAATGCAACCATAGCCGTATCAGGGAATTTTTTTGAAAATTGTTAAACGCAAAAGAATCTCCAGCACCAGCAGTCCTAAGGCTGCCAGGATAAATACAAAGTATTCGTCTTTTTTATTTTGAAAACGGGTAACATCAATTTTTGACTTTTCCAGTTTATTTATCTCATTATAAATTTCTTCGAGTTTCTTTTTGTCGGTGGCTCTGAAATATTTACCCCCGGTCATTTCGGCCACCTGTTGCAACAATTTTTCATCAATTTGCACATCTATATTCTGATACTGGATGCCGAAAGATGTTTGAAAAGGGTAAGGAGCCTTGCCCATTTTGCCAACCCCTATCGTATATACCCGGATGCCAAATTTTTTTGCTATCTCTGCTGCGGTAAGCGGGTCGAGAGATCCGGTATTGTTGATTCCATCTGTAAGCAGGATTATCACCTTACTGACAGCCTTGCTTTTTTTGATGTGGAATACTGACAGGCCCAGTCCGTCACCCAATGCGGTACCATCGGTAATCATGCCGCTTTTTACCTGGCCGAAAAAGGACTTAAGAACGGTGTGGTCTACTGTGAGCGGACATTGTAAAAATGATTCTCCGCTGAAAATTACCAGACCTATACGGTCATCAGGCCGGCCGTCAATAAACTGCATGGCGACTTCTTTGGAAGCTTCCAAACGGTTGGGTTTAAAATCTTCGGCAAGCATACTGCCCGAAATGTCTAATGAGATAAGTATATCAATCCCCTCAACCTTAATATCGCTTTTGTCCAGGCTGCTTTGTGGCCGTGCAATGATGAAAATCAGCAAGGCGATAAGCAGCATTCGCAGTATAAATGGCAGGTGTATCAGCCGTTGTCTGAGGGTGGGAGGGATGTTTTCCATTCCCGCAGCGGACGAATAGCCAAGGTCGGAAGTGCTGTTTTTGTGCTTGTATATATAATGAATTATCAGCAGAGGAATAATAATCAGCAGTAGCAGACACCACGGTTGTGCAATATATATATATAGTATGCTGAGCAACATTGCTTATTCAGTTTTTGGTTCTTCTTCAGGTTTCTGTTTATTGGGTTCGTTAGTTGTGCCGGCCTGTGTTGTGACACTGGTTTTTGGCCTGGTGTTTTCCACGAATAATACTCCGTTTTTCAGGCTATGGTCGTGTTCGTCGGGTAGTGGGTTAAACTTTGCAAACTTCACCATATCAGCCAGAGTAAGAATTTTTTCCAGTCTTTTTATTTCTTCCTCGGGCAGATGAGCTGTTTTCAGCGAGGCAATAAGGTCGGCAGTAACCATTTCCATGGCTTCCACCTGAAATTGCCCTTCCAGATAAATGCGGAGGATATCGGTCAGCCCGGAGTGGAATTCCTTGGTTTTGCCGCTTTGCCAAAGCTTTTGGATGCGTAAGTCTTCCAGCTCGGTAAGGGCTTTTTCATAAGGAGGAATTTTGGGTTTTTGGGGCAATTGTATTATGGGCTCTTTTTTGCGGAGTTTACGCAAAACATATATGATTATGCCCGAAATCAGCAAAATGGCGAGCCCCAGCAGTACCCAGGGAAGTACTTCCCGCCAGGTCAGGGGTTCTCCAAGAGGCATTTTTATGTCTTTAAATTCTTTGGTGGTGTCAACGTGTACGGTGTTTACATAAAGCATTATCGGGTTGGTGCTGGCGAAATAGTTGGCAGTGTCGTTGGGCATGCGGTAGGCAAATACCATCGGCGGGATTACAAAAGTACCCGAGTCAAAAGATGAAATGTACAAACTTTGTGTAAATGTGGTAAACTTTTTATCGGCAGAGACGGTGGTATCCATTTTTGACCGCGACACTACTTCCACTTCTTTGGTTAAGGTATCTGCAATAACGGGCATTAGCGGGGTTGCCGTGCTGGGGAAGGAAAACTTGTAGGTAAGTTTTACCTGGTCACCGATAAGGATATTGTTTGAATCGAGGGATGCTGCGGCTTCGGTTTTTTGGGCAAAGACACCAGATGGCAGCCAGATAAGCAGCAGTATGATAAAAAAATCCGATAATTTATTTCGCGGGTTCATACTCTTAATATCTTGATTCGCGTTTTTTGAATAATTTGATCAGAGGTTTGGTGAAATCTTCGTCGGTGTTCACTTTGGCAATGTCAATGCGGCTTTTTACAAAAATGTCGTGAAGCATTTTTTCATGCTGCATCCAGTGGTATTTATGTGTTTCCTGAAATTCTTTTCCCGAGGTGTCCACCCAATAGGTCTTGTTGCTTTCAAAGTCCCTGAATTTCATTAACCCTGCCCGGGGCAGATCGCTTTCGCGTTTGTCCACAATTCTTATACCTATGAGGTCGTGTTTGCGGGAGGCAATTTTTATGGCATCCTGAAAGCCGGTGTCCATAAAGTCTGTAATCAGGAATGCCGTGCAACGTTTTTTTATTGCATTAGTCAGAAATCGCAATGGTTCTGACAGTTTCGTGCCTTGGCTTTGCGATTTGAAGTCAACCAGTTCGCGGATGATACGCAAAATGTGTGCGGTACCTTTTTTGGGCGGGATAAATTTTTCAATGCGGTCGCTAAAAAATACTACACCCACTTTGTCGTTGTTTTGAATGGCCGAAAATGCCAGTACGGCTGCAATTTCAGTAATTTTTTCGGTTTTCAGCATTTGTTGAGTGCCAAAATAATTTGATCCGCTGACATCTATCAGCAGCATTACCGTCAATTCACGTTCTTCTTCAAACACCTTCACATAAGGATGGTCAAACCTGGCGGTAACATTCCAGTCAATTGAGCGGATGTCATCGCCGTAATTGTATTCGCGCACTTCGCTGAATGCCATCCCACGCCCTTTAAAGGCGCTATGATACTGTCCGGAAAAAATCTGGTTCGTCAGTCCG
>DAOOWO010000089.1:0-8228 GCA_035371225.1 Bacteroidales bacterium
GGCCAGCTGATACAAAAGATAGGGTTGCAGCCGCATGGGACACGCTTCAAAACATTTGGCACAACGGATGCAGTTAGACACCTTCATACGTTTAGCTTCTTTTTCGGGCATCAGCACCAGGCCCGACATCCCTTTCACCACAGGTATCTCCGTTGAATTCACGGCTTTACCCATCATGGGGCCGCCGTTGATGACCTTGCCCGTATCATCAGGAATTCCGCCGGCTGCTTCGAGCAGAGCCGATACAGGAGTGCCTATCCTGACTATGAAATTTGAAGGGTTTGCTACAGCTTTTCCTGTAACGGTTACCACGCGTTCAATCAGAGGTTTGTTTTTCTGCACGGCCTCGTACACCGCGAAGGCGGTGCCCACATTCTGTACCACACAGCCCACCTCAATAGGAAGTTTTCCTGAAGGCACTTCACGGTTTATCAGAGCCTTGATAAGTTGTTTTTCGCCTCCTTGCGGATATTTAACCTTGAGGGCTACCACCTTAATCCCGCTGTACTTTTCAGCCAGTTTCGACAGATGTTCAATGGCATCAGGTTTATTGTTTTCGATACCGACGTATGCCGAGTCGACCGCGAGAGCTTTCATCAGAATTTTTATCCCTATCATCACCTCTTCGCCTTTTTCAAGCATAATGCGGTGATCGGAAGTAAGATACGGTTCGCACTCAACCGCATTAATGATCAGGTATTCTGCTTTCTTGCCTTCGGGAACCATCAGTTTAACGTGGGTAGGAAACGTAGCGCCACCCAAGCCGACAATGCCGGCATTTTTTATACAGGCTACGATTTCTTCCTTGTTCAGGACAATCTCCTGTTTTATTTCCGGGCTTCTGTCAATAGCATCCACCCAGTCATCGCCTTCCACATCGATAATAATTGCTTTTCTACGATAGCCGCTGGCATCCATCATGTCATCAATTTTTGACACGGTACCCGATACCGGCGAATGGATGTTGGAAGAAATAAAAGAATTTCCCTGCGCGATGAGTTGTCCGGTAAGCACCTTATCTCCTTTATTAACTATGGGAACCGAAGGTGCGCCCAAACTTTGTGAGAGGGGAATAACTGCCGTTTTCGGAAGCGACAGATTTTTTATGGCAACGCCGGCCGAAATTTTGTTTTCTTCCGGGTGAACACCACCTATTTTAAAAGTTTTCAAATATAAATCCTCCTTTATATTTTATTTTTATAATTTTCAATGCTCAATCCGACGTGGCGGACCAATTTTCAATTATCAAATTGTATATTGAATATTGGACATTTTATTCTCCATTTTAATTAGTCGCAACTTCTTCGGCAGGAGCATCGGCATCCTTCTTCTTACGTTCCGGAAAATTTAACTCATAAATAGCGCCTGTGGGACATGACTCAACACATTTGCGGCACATAGTGCATTTCTCAAAATTGATGTAGGCAAGGTTGTTTTCCAGGGTAATAGCTTCGAATTTGCATTCTTTAACACATTTACCACAGCCGATGCAAGCCACTTCGCAGTTTTTCTTTGCCACCGCACCTTTTTCTTTGTTCATGCAACTGACAAAAATACGACGGTCTTTTTTACCTTTGTTTCTCAGTTCAATGATTCCTCTGGGACAAGCTTTTACGCATGCACCACAAGCTATACACTTATCCTGGATAATGACCGGCAAGCCGGTTTTCTCATCCATATACATAGCATCGAACTGACAGGCGGTAACACAATCGCCGCAACCCAAACAGCCATAAGGACAGCCATTGGTTCCTGAATATAAATTGTGCATGAAATAACACGATTTCAATCCGTCATACTCATTTTTATTTACGGCATTAGTCCGGGTCCCGTTACAGCGCAATACCGCTATCATAGGAGCCTTGTCTTCGGCCACTTGTCCAAAAATGGCTGCAATAGCTTTCATGGTTTCATTTCCTCCCGGTGGACAAAAATAGCCATCAGTGGATTCTTTTTTTACGATGTTCTCGGCCATATTACGGCAGCCCGCATAACCACAACCTCCACAATTGGCTCCGGGCAGCAGAGCAGCCACTTCATCAATGCGTGGGTCTTCAATAACTTTAAATTTCTGGGCAATGAAAAACAAAATCACTGCAGCCAGCAACCCGATGACGCTGAGTGTAATAACAGCATAGATAATTACGGTATTCACGTGTGTATATTATTAAATGTTAAACAAATTAATCAGTATCTGACAGATGTTTCATGTATTGCACCCTGTGATACATCACAGGATTTTCAGCCTTCTTAAGACTGAGTTTACCCCTGAAATCACTTATCTGGTTATATTTTTTATCTTCCATCCATTTGGTCAGGTCTTCCAGTATCTCCCGAATACGGCCGGCACCATTAAGGTAAAGGGTAGAACAAAGTTGCGTGGTATTGGCTCCGACAAGTAGTTGCTTTATCACACCACTGGCATCGTGTATGCCCGTGGAAGCTGAAATGTCGCAGCCAGCTTTATCTGAAAGCAATGCAATCCAGCGTAGCGAGTTACCGATTTCTGCAGGAGTACTAAGAATATTACTGGCTTGCAAACGTAACGTATCAATGTTGATATCAGGGGAATAAAAACGATTAAAAAGCACCAAAGCGCCTATCCCCGTCCATGAAAACTTTTGTAAGAGGTTTACCAGGCCGCTAAAATAGTAACCAACCTTAATAGCCACCGGAATTTTTATGGTACTTTTTATTTTTTCGATAATGCCAAAATACATTTTTTCGTGTTCGGCGCCGGTAATGTTAAGATCGCTGGGCATAATAAAAATATTAAGCTCCAGGGCATCGGCACCGGCTTTTTCAATATCCCGAGCTATAGCAGTCCACTCGTTGAGTGAAACACAATTAATACTGCCGAAAACAGGAATTTTTACCTCTTTCTTAACCGTTTTAATGAGGTTCATGTATTCTTCAACAGAATTGTGTTTGGTAAAATTCTGAATGTAATCAAGCGCCTCGGGATAATTATTATAAGAATCCGGATAATCCATAATATGATTCGTCTCAAACATAATCTGTTCCTCAAAGAGCGACTTCAGCACCACTGCCGCAGCACCATTTTCTTCAAAAGAACGGATTTTTTCAGGCGATTTCGTCAACCCGGAACTGGCAACTATCAAAGGGTTTTTCAACTCGAAACCCATGTATTTGGTAGTCAAATTTATCATGGTTATCATTTTTTTAATCAGGTGCAAATTTATACTTTTTATTAACTAATAAACAATCCCAATAAAAAATGTTATTCCACTTATTAACATTCATAATTGTTTTTTACATTTTATTATTCAACTACTTATAAAATATTAAAATGAAAAAAGGCAAAAATTACTTGAATTTATTACTTTTGTTCCTCTTATGGAAGACAGTCATATTTCACATCAGGGTGTTGTCAGCGCAATACACCAAAACACTATTGAAGTTTTAATCGAAAGCACTTCGGCATGTTCGACCTGCAAGACCAAACATCTGTGCGGTGTTTCCGATTCAAAAGAAAAAATCATCACGGTCCCGAAGCCGGAGGAAACTTTTATCCTGGGAGAAAAGGTAATTGTTATCATGACTCAAAAAATGGGGTTTCTTGCAGTTTTCCTGGCTTACGTACTTCCCTTCATAATAATGATTGCGCTCATGTTGGTGGCGCACTATACAGAAGTTTCCGAACCGGTAACAGGCCTTTTGGTGGTGATGTTTCTTACAGCCTATTTTTTTACCCTCTATGCTTTCCGCAAAAAACTAAACAGAAAGTTTACCTTTACCATAAAGAAATTGTGATACACATTATCTTAATGTGTCAGCGGATCAATTTCCTCAAAAAACCAATAATTCAAATACCTGAAAAATGAAAAAGAGTGTTTTATTCTTAAGTATACTGTTAATAATGGCTGCCTCATGCAGTGACCCCAAAAAAACAAATCTGGTTACTTATAAAGGTACGGTGCAGGGTTCTTATTTTTTAATAAAATTCTATGCCGGGGCTGATAGCAATGCCATAAAATCATCCATTGATTCATTGTTTGTTATCATAGACCAAACAGCTTCAGTTTTCGACAGTAATTCCATAATCTCCAAAGTTAACGACAACAGAGAAACAGAGCTCAATGATCATTTCATTAAACTTTTCAATAAATCGCAGGAAATCGCGGCAACCACTTCAGGGTGTTTCGACATCACTGTTGGCCCGTTAGTTAAAGCATGGGGTTTCTGGAAGAAAAAAGGCATGGATATGGATAAAAAACAGATTGACAGCTTATTGTCTTGTGTTGGATACCATAAAATAAGGCTGGTAAATACCGCAAAAGGAAGTAGCCTGCTTAAAGAAAAACCCTGTATTATGCTGGATTTTAATGCTATAGCCCAGGGCTATACGGCGGATGTAATTGCTGAATATTTCAGTAAAAAAGGTTTCAGCAATTACCTGATTGAGATTGGAGGTGAAGTTAGGGCTTCCGGTACTAAAGAAGGCAATGTTAACTGGATGGTAGGCATAGAAAAACCTGCCGACAATAGCAATGCAGAACAGGTGGTTTATGACAAAGTAGAATTGGTGAACAAATCATTGGCCACATCAGGAAATTCCCGTAAATTTTTCATTAAGGACGGAATAAAATATTCACACACCATCGACCCGGCCACTGGTTACCCCGTTCGGCATTCGCTGCTGAGCGTTACGGTTTTGGCCGGTGACTGTTCCTCTGCGGATGCTTATGCCACCGCTTTTATGGTTATGGGCCTTGAAAAAGCCAAAGAGTTTTTAAAAACACATACCGGTTTGGAAGCTTATTTCATTTATTCTGACAGCACTGGAAATCTAATGGATTACAAAACAGCCAACTTTATCACCACAGGAAAATCATCGGATTAAACACCCTGTTGCTGACAAAAAAATATCCGGTTAGGCTTACTGCCATAACCGGATATTCTATTTTAAATCCAGGGTCTTCTTATCTTACCAACGTGATATTGCCTTTCTTTTCAATTTCAGTACCGTCATTGAAAGTAAGTGTCAACCGGAACACATAAACACCTGCCGGCATCTCTTTGCCTTTGTATGTGCCATCCCAGCCCACAGCAACATCTTCCGATGCAAAAATCTTTTCGCCCCAACGGTCGTAAATCATCCATTGCATAGTTTTTATGTCCTGACCATGAACAAATATCACATCATTATTGTTGTCGCCATTGGGCGAGAAAATATTAGGGACGTAAGCCACAGGGTCAAGACAATCATCAACCACGTCGAAATCCAAGGAGTTTGTTCCCTGACATCCATGCGAATCTGTAACGGCAACAATATATGTTCCGTTGCCAATATCCGTGAGCTGGTCAGTATCAGCCCCTGTGTTCCACAAAAACTGGTAAGGCGGCGTTCCGGCGGTAATCCCGGGCGTAATAGTGCCATTGTTCAATCCTGGACATTGCGGCAAGGTATTATTCATCACTATCTCAGGAAGCGGATTTACTGTTATGGTGTAAGATACCGGTTGCCCGGCACAGGAATTGGCCGATGCTGTAACACTAATGTTGGCTGTTATCGGGCTTGTTCCGCTGTTTACAGCAGTAAATGACGGTACATTACCGCTGCCACTGGCTGGGATTCCAATGGACGGGCTTGAATTGATCCACGTAAAAGTAGCGCCGCTGATCGAGCTGGTAAACACCGCGCCCGGTACCAATGCGCCATGACAGAGGCTGGTATCGGAAGGAACGATAGCCAAAGGCGAAGGATTTACCGTGATGGTATAAGTTGAAGCACTGCCAACACAGCCGTTGGCAGCAGGCGTTACAGTAATAGTTGCAGAAACCGGAACGGTAGTGGTATTGACAGCGGCAAAGGCTGCAATATTATCAGTTCCCGACGAGGCTAATCCAATAGCCGTGTTGGAATTGGTCCAGGAGAAGCTGGCACCCGGCGTCTGGCTTGTAAATGACATGGAGGAAACGGTCTCGCCATTGCACACGGTAATATCTGAAGGAACAACTGCAGCAGGAGTGGGATTAACCGTAATGGTGAACGTGGTATCGTTGCCCGTACAATTATTTGCTGAAGGAGTTAAGGTAATGGTGGCAGTAACAGGCACTGTTCCCGTATTTATTGCGGTAAAGGATGCAATAGTGCCTGTGCCGGAGGCTCCCAGGCCAATAGACGTATTTGAATTGCTCCAGGCAACAACACTGCCAAATGGAACTCCCAATAAACTGATATCCGGAACCACTTCATTGTTGCACACGCTGATAGCAAGGGGTACTACTACGGTTGGCAGGGCATTGATGGTAATGCTTGCCGTTGCACTTACCGCAGGGCATCCAGCCGTAGCCGAAATATTGTTGGTTACCGTGTAGGTTCCGGCTGCACTGCCCGCAAGATTTACCTGCCCGGTACCGGTATTTACAAATACCAATCCCGACGGGGCAGCGCTGAAAGTTCCTGCCATAGCCCCAGATGCCAATGTTGGTAAGGGATTCGCATCGTTTTGGCAATAGGGTCCGGAATAATTAAAGCCAGCCGATGGCGACGAGATGATATCCACAGTAAAGGTACTGCTTGCCGGACAGTTGCCATTGGTGGTAAAAGTAATGAGGTAGTTATTCAACGAGCTGGCGCTAAGGTCAATAAGTCCTGTAGAAGTATTTATGAAAGTCAGTCCACCGGGCGAGGCCGAAAACGTGCCTGTAAAACCTCCGGTGATATTCGCTGCAGGATCAATGCCCGACTGGCAATAGGTTGATAAGGGATAATTGAATGAAGGGTTATCCATAGGATTTACGGTGATACTACCAGTGGCGGAGATTGTTCCACATCCGCCGGTCAGGGCAATGGTATAAACAAATGTTCCCGAGGCCGTTGAAGTGCCTGAAATGGTAACAGCATTAGAGGCCCAGTTACCATTAACACCTGCCGGCAGGCCGCTGATTACAGCACCGGTAGCACCTCCTGTATTATATACAATAGTTGTTAATGCAGTGTTTATACAGAGGGTTTGGGCATCAGTACCAGAGGCGGAACCCAACGCGATAGTATTGTTGGTAACCACATTTATTGATCCTGAAGTTGGCATCGTGCCACACCCGCCGGCTAAAACGATAGTGTATGAATAAGTACCGGTTACTGTTGGTGTCCCGCTGATAGTCACCGTATTGGAAGCCCAGTATCCGGATACGCCGGCGGGTAAACCACTTATAGTGGCGCCGGTAGCTCCGGTGGTTGTATAGGTAATATTCGAAATCGGTGTGCTGACACAAACAGTTTGTGCATTGGTTCCGGCAGCCGAACTCAGCACAATAGTATTATCAGGTGCAACAGTTATAGTGCCTGTGGTAGTAATGATTCCACACCCACCAGTCAAAGTAATAGAATAGGTATAAGTGCCGGCAACAGTGGGTGTACCGGTAAGCGAAACCGTTTGCGAAGCCCAGCTTCCGGTAATGCCCTGTGGCAGACCGCTAAATGTGGCTCCTGTGGCTCCTGTGGTAGTATAGGTAATATTGGTGAGCGGAGTGTTTATGCAACACTGCTGTGCATCGGTACCGGGCAAAGAACTGAGATTTATTGTATTGACACCCGTTACAATGATGGTATGACTGGCAAAAACATTTCCGCATCCCCCATTTAACGTGACAGAGTAAGTAAAAGTTCCTGTAACGGTGGGTGTTCCACTAACAGTAACCACATTTGAAGCCCAAATACCCGTCACACCGGAAGGCAATCCGGAAAAAACAGCTCCTGTGGCTCCTGTTGTGCTGTAAACAGTGGTTGTAATTGCCGAGTTGACACAAACGGATTGATTACCTCCCACAACCGGTGTTATTGTATTATCGGGCACCACAATAATGTTTCCAACTTCAGCCGCGGTGCCACACCCCCCGTTAAGGGTAACGGTATAGGTAAATGTTCCGGAAACGGTTGGCGAGCCACTGATGGTCACGGTGTTAGACGTCCATGAGCCGCTGACTCCGGCAGGTAAGCCTGCAAAACTGGCACCCGTAGCTCCTGTTGTGCCATAAGTAATATTGGTAATCGCGGTATTGATACAATTGGTTTGGGCATTGGTACCGGCTGCGGAAGTTAGTGCCATGGTATTGTCAGGTATCACGGTGATGGTACCTGTTGTGGTTACTGTTCCGCAACCTCCGCTAAGGGCAACAGTAAAGGTGAATACTCCTGAAACAGTCGGCGTTCCAATGATTGTTACTGTATTTGAGGCCCATGTACCGGTGACTCCGGCTGG
>DAOOWO010000090.1:0-8069 GCA_035371225.1 Bacteroidales bacterium
AACAGGTTGTTAATGATATTAAAAGAGGATAGAATAGTTAATAAAGCAAATTTTTCGATGATATAAAATGGAAATATTTTTATTCGTTATGATATTTAAAAAAAACAAATGGTCGGTTCAACAACCTGTTAAATAGGGATTCTTTCATTTACAATGTTTTCGATACTAATACGGCATTTTATGACTATTAGCTTTTCACAAAAAATCCTTTTTCACACATTGATTTTTGTTATCTTTACTGTGTTTTTTCAGTCATTAATTTTTTATTAACCTAATTAAACCCATTATGAGATTTTTTACAACCATCCTGATGACTATGCTGTTACCTTTGTTATTTACGACACAAACCCATGCACAGGCGTTAAAACCCGTGATTACTTTTGAAGAAGACCCCCTGACACATAATGTCCATGTGGCGTCGGATGGCGAACACTACTATACGGTGAATGGCGGCCGGGCCGAAAAAGGCCAGATCAGCAAGTTTGCTTTTACCGGCAAATTGCTCGACTCTTATGATATTAAGCTTGATATGCGTTCCATCATGTTCAACAAGAAAGACAAAAAGTTTTATGTGTGTACTTTCGAGCGGGAAATATTCCGCATTAACGATTTGCAGCGCGGCAGTTATGAAAAAGTAAGTTCTGAGATGTACGACAATGGCCAGGCTAATCTTGCGATGAGTGCCAACGGAAAAAGCATCTATTATTTTAATAACGGCACATTACAAATCTTTAGTTTTCCGAAAGGCGCCCTGCAAAAGGAAATGAAAGGCTTTGACAGCGGAAAGAGTTTTAGTTCGGGCGGTGGCAGTGTGGCCGTGGACGGAAAGTACATCTATACATGGAATGCCGACTATAAGCTGATATTTGTATATGATATGAAGGGACAAAAAGTAAAATCAGTGGAAGTTGAAAAAGGCAGTTACGGTTTTTCACTGTCGTATGCCAACGGGCTGATTTTTGTAGCCGACGATGGCGACTATGCTACCGGCACATGGTATGGCTACAACCTGTGGGAAAAATAAAAAAATCAACGAATCATCTTTTTCGGAATCTTTTTGTAGATGGATATTCCTTCGTCGTAAGAAGTCATTACCCAGGCATAATGTTCCCTGATCATCGACAGAAACTGCAGGTCGTTAGGGTAGGAAGGGTGCTGGTTTTCCTGGAGTATGGCAACATAATCCACATTACTGTAAAAAACCTCTGAAAAATTTCCCGAATAATATTCGTTCCAAACACTTCTTACCGTTTCAGGATGTTTCCATTTCAAGGGAAAAAAGTTTTGTTCGCACTCGTAATTATTGTACATAACAAGAGTGTTTTCGGCTCCCAGGTAATTTAGCAGATGGTTTTCAAGCCAGTGCGAAGAATAATTGACACAAAAAACCCGGGAGTTTTTTTCTATTTTCTGGCCGGCATCATAGGCGTAATAGCAACGCAATGACAGATATGGCAACATTTTCATATAATAACTCATAAATACGGTTGATACGGCCAGACTGTACACTATCAGAACTATTTGTACCAGTTTTGGAATTTTTTGGATGGCTATCCATGTCCACCACAACAGGAAAAATAAAAACAACAGCCGGCTTTGGATATACAGCCCCTTGTCCAGAAAGAACAAAGTGACCACATACAACACCAGCAACAGCAGGGCATTGTAGATCAGAAAATAAGAGGTCTTATGTTTTCGGGATATCAGGGCGCGTGTAACAATAAAAAGCAGTATGCCAACAAACACAACGAACAACACGGTAGTTAGCACATGATAATCGTTGCTGAGGCCCTGCAGGGGATGTATTTCATAAATGTCGGCAATAATTTTACTCCAGGGCGTGTCGTTTTGAGGTTTTTCAAACTGATGACGGTCGCTTCCCAGAAAATAGGCCGCCAGTAACAGCAAGCCTCCGCTGGTGACTGAAAAAAAGGTTTTCAGCGGCAACAGCATATCGCGCAGCAAACTCTTAACATGAAACTTATTTTTTTGGAGTACGGGCGCCGCGAGAAACCAGGCAAACATTCCCAACGCAATCATAAACACAAAAATGTGCGAGCATTCCATCAATAAAAACAAAACAAAGATGAAGACTTTTTCTTTCCGGCTATATGTGCGGTTTTCTTTGTAAACAAAGGCCATCCATAAAAAGAAAAAAACCACGGCCAACAAAAAATTATAAAACCCCAGAAAGAAAAATGTGGAATAGGAAAAAGGAAAAATGATAAAACTAAGGTATCGTGATGAATAATTTATACGGCATACCATAAAGGCAAAGGCTGCAGGTATGGCTACCACCAGCAAGATTAACAGTATTTTTTGGGCTATCCAGGCGGGCACAACCAGATTAAATAAAATAAGTAAAAAATGGCCAAACCAGTTGGTAAAGTAATTGTTGATCGACACAAAGTCCTGCACGGCGCCGTTACCGTTTATCAGTGCGGCAACCAGGTTGGCATTATATAAGTGTGAAGGGCCGTCGAGGCTGATAATAAAGGTGTTAAGCATTACTGGTAAAGTGTTCAGCACACAGGCAATCACCAGTAAAATCACGAATATTTTATCCTTTAAAAATTTCATATCATTGATTTTGTATCAGAAAATTCTGCATAATATCTCAGTTTAACCCTGAACGGTAGGTGTCTTTGTTTTTGATTTCAAAATCGACAATCTCCTGAACAGAACGTTGATACTTTTTTGCCAGTGCCCGGTGACGGAAAAAATGAAGGTCGTTTTTTTTCAGCTCTTTGAAAGCCTCATAATCTTTGTTATAATCGTTGGGAAAATAAATTTTATAGGCTTCGTCAATAAATCCCCAGAATCCGTAAAAAGCATTCAATTCGGTGAACCCAACCATAATAACATCTTGTTTTTCAAGCTCCTGCTGAAGGTTCAGTTCCAGAGGGATAATTTTATAATCCCACATATTGGGCCATATTCCCGAAAAATAATACCAATACTGGTGGTTTGTAAACAGGGAGTCAACAATATGATTATTTATAAATCCCCAATAATAGCTGTCGCCGATGGTAAGCAGTTTGGGCTTTACTTTGCCGGCGCCCGATTTATAACCTATCTGCGGATAACACATTTCGGTATGTGGCAAATCAAACAAGAGGTTCATAGTAGCTTCTATATCAAAATCCACATCTTTGATCTTGTCGGTAACGGTATATCCCTGCCACGCTATTTCGGGCATATCAGCGTGACGCAGCCTGGCAATAAAACGCGCCAGGGTATCGGCGGCTTTGTACATGCCGTAAGTGCTCCAGTGCACGCCGTAGGTGGCATACAAAGGATACCTTGAAGTATCTTTCATTGCACAAAACAAGGTATTCAGATCCAGATGGTTTATTTGCAAGAGTTTAGCCTGTTGAGCAATATAATCCATATTGGAAATGGTTTTTTTTCCGGCATGATACCTGTCGGGGATATATTCGGGATAAAAGCTGGCCTTTCCGGCTTCCAGCACCAGGATGAGGTCGGTGTTATGGGCCTTTTTTAAAGTGTCCTGCACCAATTTGGTGCGCCGCAGCAATTCGTTCCAGAATTTTTCCCCAAGGAAATTACTGCCGGTATAGTCCAGAATATAGCCTTCTTCATACAAACAATTGTTTTTGCCCACTACCACGTTTCTGGCATCGGTTTTTTTGAAAAAGCTATAGTTTATCTGGTTGTTTATCCTTATCAATATCTGACGGAATCCCAGGGTATCTTCAAGATATTTTGAAAATTTTTTCTGAAAAGATTCGTCTGTCCATGTACTGAAATTGAGGGTGTCGGGTTTGGGCGAAGGCGTATAAAATCCCTGCAGTTTTTTTATCCTGAAAAAATGAAAATGTTGTTGCGCCAAGGGCAAAAAAAGTATCACCAGGATCAGCGGAATTAATATTTTTTTTATCACATTTAGCATATCAGAATCTGAAATAAATAAAAGGATTGAAACCCGAAGAGATTACAGCCGAAGAACAAATTACAAACAAAAAGATGCTGAAAAGACTTAAAAATATCACGTTGCGGTTTTTTTGCCCGGAGGCATACACATGCTCCTGCCACTTTTCCACACCTCCCAAGGCACCAAAAAATGAAAAGAAAATTCCTACGAAAAGTATTACCACAAACCGGCTGTCGAAATACAGGTCTGTAGGTCTGAAACTGAAATCGAACAACCTGGTGAAAAAATTTTTTATTTGTTCGAGGCTTTCGCAACGGAAGAGTACCCATCCCAGCAGGGTGATGAAAAAAGTAAACAGGATACTCGGAAATTTTCCGATACGTTTTAAAAGTTTTAAAAGAAACAGCCGGTCGAGGATGAGAAACAATCCATGAAAGGCGCCCCACAAAATAAAATTCCATTCGGCGCCATGCCAAAAACCAGATATAAGAAATACGAAAATCAGGTTAAAATACATCCTTGGTATGGAAACCCTGTTCCCGCCCAGCGAAATGTAGAGGTAATCGCGCATCCACCGGCTGAGCGACATGTGCCAGCGGCGCCAGAACTCGGTGATGCTCTGTGAGATATAAGGGTTGTTGAAGTTTTCGGGAAAAATAAAGCCCATCATCCGGGCTAACCCTATGGCCATATCCGAGTAACCCGAAAAATCGAAGTATATCTGAAAAGCATACGCCAAAACGCCCAGCCAGGCCACCGGGGTAGTAAGATCGTCGAACCCTAACGCGAAAATCCTGTCCGCTTCTTCTCCCAATACATTGGCTATCAGTACTTTCTTGGCCAGTCCTATCACAAACCTGAAAAAACCCAGCAAGTGATTGTCAACGGTAAACTGATAGCTTCTGTCTTCAATCTGGTCGGAGATTTCGTTGAAACGAATGATAGGCCCGGCGATAAGTTGTGGAAAAAATAAAATGTATAAAGCGTAGTTCAGAATGTTTTTCATCGGAGGTTTCACTCCGCGATACACATCAATTATGTAACTCATTTCGTGAAAAGTAAAAAACGATATTCCGATTGGAAGGGCAATTTTCACCCAATGTATCTCGGTAAAACCGAAAGAATAAAGCAGAGTATTAACATTATCAACAAAGAAGTTGGCGTATTTGAAATAAACCAAAATGCCTACATTCAGCGTGATAGCGGCAGAAAGCAGCAGTTTTTTCTTCAGGCCTTGTGACTTGTGTATATATTTGGCAAAGATAAAATCGCAGATAATGGATCCGAAGATTACAAAAACAAAAAGAGGCGCCCCCCAGGCATAAAAAACCACGCTGGCCAGCAGAGCTACCAGGTTTTTATAACGCTTACGTGTTATGTAATATAATAACAGTGTAATCGGTAGAAAGAAAAACAGAAAGAGGACGCTGCTAAAAACCATGGTTTATTTTATCAGGATGATACGTTGTGAAATAGCAGCATTCCCGCCAATAATGCGATAATAATAAATGCCTGCAGGTACCCTGCTGTGGTTTTCTTCTGTGCCGTCCCATGTTATTTGGTGGATACCGGCCTGAAAATCACCCGAGGCCAGCGTTTTAATTTTTTTACCATTCAAATCATAGATTTCAATACCGATGTCCGATGGTTTATCAAGAGTAAACGAAATTGTTGTGTTATCGGTGAACGGGTTGGGATAAGCCTGCCCATTATTACTGTTGGGCGTGTTTTCGTCAACCCCGCTGGTGTTTACCACCTGAAATGTTACGGGAATTGAGACACTGTCGGTAAAATTGTAAGTCAGGTTAACAAAGCAGTTATATGTGTCAGGCAACAGATTGTGCGAGTCGAAAATAAGTTTCAGCGATCCGTTGCTATAGGCATCTATACACCCGTACTGTACTTCGGGGACAAGCCAGGTAGTGGCGCTGTTGGCCGAAAAATCGGTGATCTGGCAGTGGTATAATACCGGATTGGTGAGACTGTAGTTGGTGAAAGTTATGGAATCGGTTGCGACTGATTCTACTTCCTGTTCTTTAAACAGGGAAGCGGGATTTTGCAACACATCGGAGCCGGGTTCAATAGTTGGCGGGAACACAATATAGTCGAGCCAGGCACAATCTTCGCCGGTGCTCACCGAATAATCTTTTTTATAGGTCCACCGGAATGTATGCACACCGCTGCTTACCGGAAATTCCGAACGTATCCAGCCGGTTTGCCCGTCCCATCGTCCCATTTCATTGCCATCAATAAAAAACGCAAAATAATCGTAGTCGGTATATCCGGGATGGGCCTCGCACGACACTTTCCGGTAAAAACTTACCGTGCCGCTGTTCAGGATATTCAGTGTTACATCCAGGGACGTCTGCTGGTTTTCCGATATGTTTCCAGACTCGGTGCAAAAAGAACCTTCAAAAGGCAACTGGGTAGTAACAAACCATGCCGAATCTCCTGTGGTAGTAGTCGCCCATGGGAACCTGCTGAAATCACTTGTTTCAAAGTCTTCGGCATTACCGCCTATCTGTATGGTGAAAAACTTATGGGTTAGGTACCCACCTTCAGCGCTCAGTTTCAGGTTGAAGACCGCCAGATGCCCGTCGGGGACATTGTTTGCAATATTAATCACATAAAAACCTAAAGAGGTGTCACCACTGGCCAGGCTTGCAAAATACATGGAATCGCTGATAACGGAAATATAAGGGTCGTTAGAGGATAAAATTCCGTTGATCTGGTAGGCGGTCGTACCTCCGATATTTATAATATCGGTAAGCAAAGAGGCATTTTCGCCCGGTTCCAGAATGTTATTGTTGCCATCAGCCACTCCTATGGATCCGAGGTCTAATATCAGCGAACGTACCCGCAGCGGCAGATTATAGTTAAATGTGTCGGCGGCATTATATACCATCAGGTTAATGTTGATAATGTAGTTGTCTGTAACAGCGGTATCCACCACAAATGTAAACGCATCCTGATAAACCACCGAATCGTCGGGAGCCAGGTTTCCGCCGGGTTCCACGCTGTCGGTAATGGCCACATGAACGTCGTTGGAAGAAATTTTCATTTGGGCATTGGGAAAAACATTGTTGCCAATATTTTTCAACGCTACGCTCAACAAAACCGTTTCGCCGGAATTGATTATCGTGTCGGTCCCGGCGCTGACACTGTGGTTTACCAAAACGCCTTCGGAGGAAAACGACAGGGTTTTGGTGTTTTCAATATTGTTGTTATCGGTTACTTTAAAAGTGATGGGGACATTATTAATTTCTGAAACCGGAGTCCCATAAAACAAACCGTCGTCGGTAATTTTCATTTCAACCGGTATGGGTGGCGGGGTGAGGATAGCCACTTTAGTAATAGTGTTGACATTTAATTTGTCGGAGAAGTTGGTAAACTGATAGTTATTGTTGTCGCCGCGCGATACTGCACTGATCCACCCCGTGGTGGATGCAACATTGATATTGTTGTAATACAGTTCAATTTTTCCGGTGGGAAAAAGTTTAACCACCACATTTACACTGCTGCCCGATTGTCCCGAAACATATGCATTCCAGCGAAATGCTGCATATTGGCTGTTGCCTTCGTACCAAAAACCCTGGCCCGAACCAAATACCAGGTCGGCCAGAAAAGGTGCAATCATTTTGGTGCTTTTAAATAATAGTACTTTGTCGATTATAAAGGGCCAGGTGTATTTCTGGTCATCAAATTTGATATAGCCGTCAGGGCTGACAAACAATTTGTTGTATTTTTCCCCGTAAAAAGGAAAGTCAAAACCCAGGTTCTGCACCGCATAGCCTGAAGAGTTTGCGGTCAGTTGTAAGGTTGTAACGGCTGGAGCAACGCCCGCGGTATCTTTTTCGGAAAAATCAAATAAAAAATCCCAGTGATAAGGTGAGGTGCCGTTGACGGCATTCATCTGCAGGGCATAGGGCTGATTAATAATAGCTGATGGTAAGGCCGCGGTAGCGATGTCCACCTTGCTGAATGCCACAGTGTGGGTTACTGACAGACGTGTGGTATCGTTGTTGTTGAGATTAACATTTGTTGATGGGCAGTCTATCTGAGTTACTCCGCCGGCATAGTCAATAAGGGCATAACTCGTGATTTTTCCAGCGTAAAGTCCCGAGGGGTCTTTTTCGACAACCTGCAGAAAATATTTTGCATTTTGCCCGGGTTG
>DAOOWO010000091.1:0-7991 GCA_035371225.1 Bacteroidales bacterium
TGCAGATTGTGAAGACCGCACCCGGCATCTCGGTAGTGTCCGGCGCCATGGTTATGGTTACCAAAAAAGAAAACCTGGGGGAAAAAGGAGTGTTTATTTTTGCCGATGTGGCTATCACTCCCACTCCCACCGCCGAAGAACTTGCCCAGATAGCCATATGCAGCGGCGACACGGCGCGGCAGATTGCCGGCATTGCCAATCCGCGTATCGCCTTATTATCATTCAGCACCAAAGGCTCGGCCAAACACGAACTGGCTGAAAAGGTACAACAAGCCACAGCCATTGCAAAAGCGATGAGGCCCGAAATGAATTTCGATGGCGAAATGCAGGCCGATGCCGCACTGATAGAATCCGTAGGACAAAAAAAATCTCCCGGGTCACCGGTCGCAGGCCTTGCCAACGTGCTGGTATTCCCCGACCTGCAGGCCGGAAATATCGGTTATAAATTGGTGGAACGGCTGGGCGATGCCGAAGCTATAGGCCCCATTTTGCAGGGATTAGCCGCCCCGATTAACGATTTATCGAGAGGATGTTCGGTAATGGATATTGTTAACTTAGTGGCCATTACCGCTTGCCAGGCCGGAAAATAATTCATAAAACAAACATACAAACATATAAACTTAATAACAAAATAAAATGAAAGTACTTGTATTAAACTGCGGCAGTTCATCAATAAAATACCAACTCATTAAGATGAACGAAGAAGCCGATCTTCTGGCCAAAGGATTGCTGGAACGTGTCGGAATGGAGAACAGCGAACTAACTCATATCCCGAAAGGTAAAGATAAAGTCGTTACAATTCAGCCGGTTCATGATCATACTGTCGGCATAAACCTGATCCTTGAAGCTTTATTGCACCCGGAACATGGTGTTATAAAAGATAAATATGAAATTGATGTTGTCGGTCACCGCGTTGTACATGGTGGCGAAAAATTCAGCGGCAGTGTGCTCATCACACAGGAAATTATCGACAAAATGGAAGAATGTTCCGACCTGGCCCCACTGCACAACCCCGCCAACCTGAAAGGTATCTATGCCATTCAGAAACTTCTCCCCGAGATCAAACAATGCGGCGTTTTCGACACGGCTTTTCACCAGACCATGCCCGAACACACCTATTTATATGCCCTGCCTTATGATCTGTACGACAAATACAAGGTGCGCCGTTACGGATTCCACGGCACCAGCCATGGGTTTGTTTCGCAAAAAGCCTGCAAATTGCTCGGGTTAAATTATGAAGCAACAAAAATCATCACCTGTCATCTGGGCAACGGGGCTTCGATAGCAGCCATAAAAAATGGGAAATCCTTTGACACCTCCATGGGGTTAACCCCGGTGGAAGGACTTATAATGGGAACCCGCTGTGGCGACCTCGACCTGGGCGCCCTGCTTTTCGTGATGGAAAAAGAAAAACTCGACATCAAACAAGCCAATGCCCTCATCAACAAAAAAAGCGGTATGATTGGTATAACCGGTGTTTCGTCCGATATGCGCGATATTGAAGATGCCGCCAATAAAGGAAACAAACGCGCGGCTCTGGCCCTGAAAATGTATAACTACCGGGTAAAAAAATATATAGGGGCGTATGCCGCAGGAATGGAAGGCGTGGACCTGATAGTTTTTACGGGAGGTATAGGCGAAAATGCTGTCGGCACCCGCGAAGGCGTGATGCAGGGCCTCGAATTTCTGGGCGTGGACTTCGATTACGAACTCAACAAGGTTTCGCGCGGCAAAGACATTTTACTTACCAAACCGGAATCCAAAGTAAAAGTTATGGTTATCTCCACTAATGAGGAACTGGTAATTGCCAACGAAGCCATAAAAACAATCAACCAGTAATGGAAAAAACATCGGCATATCTCAAGCTTCTGAATGATAAAATTGACGAAATCACTTTTGTCAAAGAGCCCAAAGAGTTGTACGAACCTATGGCCTACGCGTTGACCATGGGCGGAAAACGTCTCCGTCCCGTGATGACTCTCATGGCCTGCGAAATGTTCCGGGGCAATGCGCCACAGGCTTTGCCTGCAGCGCTTGCCCTGGAAGTATTTCATAATTTCACCCTGGTCCACGACGACATCATGGATGTTGCCCCCCTGCGCCGGGGAAAAGAAACCGTTTATAAAAAATGGAATACCAATATCGGAATACTGTCGGGAGATGCCATGTTTGCAAAGGCTTTTGAAATTATTTCCGGGGCCGGCGAAAAAACACTTAAACCATTGGTACAATTACTTTCCAAAGTTGCTATCGAGGTTTGTGAGGGGCAACAATACGACATGAATTTCGAACACAGCCCGGAAGTAAGCATTGCCGATTATCTGGAGATGATACGGCTGAAAACCGCGGTGCTTATCGCCTCTAGCCTGAAAGCAGGAGCCATTGTGGCCGGCGCCCGGGAACAAGACACCAACGAAATATATCTTTTCGGCGAAAACCTCGGATTGGCCTTTCAATTGAAAGATGATATTCTGGATGTATTCAGCGATGAAAAAATATTCGGAAAGAAAAAAGGCGGAGATATTGTAGCCGGAAAAAAAACATACCTGTTCCTGAAAGCCCTCGAAATGGCTGATGAGGACACCCGTAAAACACTCATCAGTTATTTTACCGATACGGCCATTGAACGCGACAGTAAGGTGAAGGCCGTAACAGATATTTATGAAAAACTTGGTGTAAAAAAATGCGCCGAAGATATGATGGATGATTACTCGTCAAAAGCGCTGAGCCATCTCAAAAACATAAGAGTCCCCGAAGAAAATAAAAAAGACCTGGAACAGCTCGCTAAAGAACTGTTGCTTAGGAATTTTTAATTTTGTGATTTTTCTGCAACATACTTACTCCGGATTTTTTCCGGACAGTTTTTACTACAACCAGATACGGCATACACCTAAGCGAAAAGCCCGGTGATAAAAAATAACCGGAAGTTTAAGACATTGGCTAATACAATTTTTTTATTTTTGTTATATTTTTATCAGTTCCCGTATCATGAAAAAATTTTCCCTCCTCCTGTTGGTATTGATGTACGTTACAGCCCTGACTTCGACACTGGGACACCCTAAAAGTTTTTCCAAAAGTTTTCATCAAACAAATGGGCAATGGATTTGTGCCTTGGGGTCAAAAGCATAGTCTGTGTAATTGTGTTACCGCTAATTGGCATGTTAATTTTTATGGTCGTTATTGTTTTTGCGATGTCCAGGACCTTGTCGACACTCATGTTTATATGACTAATCTTCAGTATCCTCTCTAGCTCTTTGTAGACCTTGTATGCCACAAAACAGATACAAACGTGGGCCTCAATCCTTTTTGGTGTAAAATGGAACACCGGCCTCATTTCAAGCGTACCCTTGGTGATCCTGAACGCCCGTTCGATCGACCACAAGCCGCTGTACTGTTCATATACTTCTTTTGCAGGCAAACCGGTATTGGTCAGGTATCCTTTAAGCCCATCCCATTGTTCATCCTGTTTGATTTTGTCCTGATTTATGGCAACCCTGACATTGTCCGATATGTCAAGGAACTTGTTGTACCCGCGTTTGTTGATGTTCTCTTTGGTGATATTGCCGCTGCGGCATGCTTTTTCAAGCCGTTTTACACCTTTCTCCCGATTATATCGATCCTTTCTAGCCCGGTTGTCTGAATACCCCACGATCAACCTTGCCCTGCCTTTCCTTGTTTCGTTAAATACCCCATCCTGCTTCGCTAAAGACAGTGCCCATGTTTTGATCTCATCGTTTTCATTTTTTATCCTGGCCCCGATAATGTATTTGTAATTGCCCGATTCGAGCAGGGCGATGTTGCTTTGGCTCATCAGCCCCGAATCGGCCACAACGATAAAATCATCCAGCTTAAAACGCTGGACAAAGTCGTCGACCACGGGGAGCATCGTACGGCCTTCGTATTGCGAGCCATTGAAAACCGAATAGGAAAGCGGGTAACCGTCTTTGCTGACCAATAAACCGAGCACAACCTGGGGCTGGCTATGCTTCCCGTCTTTTGAGAAGCCCGTTTCCCTGAGTTCGTCACCATAATCTGCCTCAAAATAGAGGGTGGTCACGTCGTAAAACAGCAGCCCGATCTTCCCGCCCAATATCCGCCGGGTGTGCTCAACGCTGATCTGTTGTATCTTCTCCTGCTGCGTATTGTAAAGCTTGTCAAGGTAACGGTAGACCCGATGAAGCTGCGCGTCTTCGTCAAAATGTGATTTAAGGTACTCGACCGTTGCGGCCTTGCTCATCGGCTGGCTTAACCGGGCGATGACCAGTTGCCGGAATATTTCGTCTTCGATCGAATCGAAACCAGTCAGTTTGAATACGTTGTTCAAGATCAACTGGACACCATTGAGAAGGATGTTCTCAACATTTGAGAGCAGGTATTCAGTAACCTGCATTTCTTCTCGGCATTTGTCGAGTGCCTCGAAGATGTCCTGATCGCCCAGGTAGACCGATATCCATTTCTTCCCTTGGAGGTACAATGATTCTATTGTTGATGCATCGGCACTGCTGCCAATAGTTTTGACAACACCGTACCGACCTTTGCTCTTGTCAATGATCTGGACACTTACGATACCACTCGGATTTCTTTTTTTGCGGACAAACATACCCGTAAAAATACCCTTTTTTCATACCAGGACACCCAAATGGGTGTCCCGAAAACCACATGTCATTGATAAATAGAATATTACAAATTGGTTGTCAAAAAATTGTCGAAGTCAGGAAAAATAACCGGAAGTTTAAGACATTGGCTAATACAATTTTTTTATTTTTGTTATATTTTTATCAGTTCCCGTATCATGAAAAAATTTTCCCTCCTCCTGTTGGTATTGATGTACGTTACAGCCTATGCTCAGAAAACAACCGAAAACACCTCTGATGGAGATTTTCTGACTTCCGTGACAGGAAAAAAATCTTTTCCGACAACAACATCACAGCAAAATCAGGATATTCAGGCAGAATCAATACCGCAAAATTTTAAATCAATAGTACAGGAAGAAAACGAAAAATACAGCCAGTATGATTTTCATAGCAACGAACAATGGGACAGCCTTTTTTATGCGCAAAACCCCGGGATATCAAAAACACTGCTGCCAAAACAAAGCCGCACCTGCACTCTGAACAAAGTTGTTTACGGATGGAATCCCTACTGGGCAGGCACAGACTATCTGAATTACCAATGGAACCTGCTATCGCACATTTGTCACTTTTCATATGAGGTTAACTATTCCACGGGTAATGCAAACAATACTCACAACTGGGCCACCGATGCTGCTGTTAATGCCGCCCTTGCCAACGGGGTGAAAGTTGATCTTTGCGTAACACTAATGAATCAGGCCAACCTGACATCTTTTCTTGCAAATAGCACTGCCCGGCAAACCCTTATCACCAACCTGATAAACCTTATTCAGACACGTGGGGCAAATGGTGTCAATATCGATTTTGAGGGGATGGCCAGTTCGGACTCGATAAATTTCAAAACCTTTATGATTGCCCTCTGCAACCAGATGCACGCGGCATTGCCGGGCTCGCAGGTAAGTTATTGCCTGCCGGCCGTTGAATGGACTTCTAACAAATTTTCGGCCCGGGCTCTGGCAAACTACGTGGATATGTTTATCATCATGGGGTATGACTATTATTACGGTGGTAGTTCCATGGCCGGCCCAACCGATCCCTTGTACAATTTTAATACGGGATACAATTACACGCTGACAAAATCCATTACCTACTACCAAAATCAGGGCGTTCCCTCGTCGAAAATCATTCTGGGGCTGCCGTATTACGGCAGACAATGGGCTACTGCCTCTGATGCCATATATGCCTCTACCACTGCCACAGGCACTTCTTTGACTTACAAAGCATTCAGAGCAGATAATAACGGATATTACGATACAAAACTCTGGAACAACGCTTCTTTTACACCTTATTACACCTTTCAGATCGGGAGTCAGTGGTATCAGTGCTGGATTGATGATGCTTACAGCCTTGGCAAACGTTTCGACCTGGTGAACCAACGCGGTATCGGCGGTATCGGCATTTGGGCGCTCGGTTATGACAACGGCTATTTAAATTACTGGAATAAAATAAGTGACAAATTCTCCACCTGCGCCACAGTTCCCTGTTCCGATACCATCTATGATATGGGCGGCCCGGAACGAAATTATTACAATGCCGAAGATTATACTTATACCATTGCCCCCAACGGGGCCTTCCAGGTTGGTCTGCAGTTTACAGCTTTCGATGTGGAAGCCGGCAGCGGCTCTTCCTGCGACAATGATTATCTCGAAATTTTTAATGGACCCAACACCGCTTCGCCAAGTCTGGGAAAATTTTGCAACACCACCGGAAACCCCGGGCTGATTTCCTCCACAGGAAATTCTCTTACCCTAAAATGGCATTCCGATGCCGCCACATTAAATGCAGGGTTCAGAGCAGTATGGCAATGTATCTCCGACAATGTTGCACCCAATACAACCACCAGCGTGGCCGGCGTCTGGCAAACACAGGATTTTACGGCCGACTTTACCGACACCGACAATACAGGTGGTTCCGGCATCGAAAAACGTTATTACCAGGTGCTGGATTTCGACGGCACCGAATGGCATGCCAACGCCAACAGGGGTTTCTTTTGCGACAACTTCGACTCCTATAATACTCCCGTATGGTCGGTACCCGCCAACAGCGGAACATGGGCTGTGAACAGCGGCAAGTTGGTGCAGACCGATACTTCTGTCAGCAACACCAACATCTTTGCTCAATTAAACCAGGGCCTCTCAAACCGTTATTTGTACGATTTCAATATAAAAATAGACCCGGCCACCCATAGCACCAGCCAGCACCGTTTCGGATTCCATTTTTACAGCGATAGCGGAAGCCTCAGCAACAGAGGAAACTCGTATTTTATCTTTTTCAGGCAGGAAACATCTTCCCTTGAATTTTACAGGGTGGAAAACAATGTCTATGCCCAAACCCAGGCCGTGAACAACATTACCACCAATCTGGGCCAATGGTACAACCTGAAGATTATCCACGACAGAATTACCGGCAAGATATCCGTATACCGCGACAATATCCTGTTGAGTTCATGGACCGACCCCAATCCGCTGACCACCGCAGGAAAATATTTCTCATTCCGCACCGGCAACAGCAAAGTATACCTGGATGAACTGAAAATCTACCGGTCAAGATACCCCTCGGTTACTGTTACTGTTGGCAATAGTCCTGACAAAGATATCCGCTATCAGAATCCAGGCCCTGCAACACACGGAGCCAAAATAAAATCTATCGTCAACGACCTTGCCGGAAACCTTTCGGCCATCGACTATTACGACCTGAACATCGACTGGACACCGCCCGTTTGCGGCGTGGTGAACGACGGCCAGAATAACGACACCGACACTACCACCTCGCCCAATACCCTTGCCGCGAACTGGCCAGCTTCAGCAGACCCCAATTCTGGTATTGCCGGATACCAGTATGCTATCGGCACCGTTCCGGGAGACACCTCTGTGCTTGGGTGGACAGCTAACGCCTTAGACACCTCGGTGGTAAAAAACGGCTTGTCGCTCAGCAATGGACAGACATATTATTTCAGCATAAAAACAATAAACGGGGCTGGGCTGGAAAGCATCTGCAGCTCGGATGGCGTTACAGTGGTTATGCCCACCGGCATTAACGAAAATGCCGCTGTGGGATACCTGTCTGCGGTTCCTAATCCCTTTAACAGTACAACCACCATAAATTATTTTGTTGGCGCCGCCCGGGAGGTAAAAATAACACTTACCGATATGTACGGCAGAGAAATACTTTTATTGGAAAAAACTATTTCCGGAGGCAAAAACACCTTAACGATAGATGCTGAAAAACTTAATCTTTCAAAAGGAATGTATGTATTAAGAATTCTTACTGCCGACTTTTCATCATCATTGCAAATAATCAATTATTAAAACTTTGATTTCAAACAAAATTTTGTTTTAACATGAAAAAATTTCTTGTATT
>DAOOWO010000092.1:0-7989 GCA_035371225.1 Bacteroidales bacterium
TATTATTGCTTTCGATATGGACAAGCTTGCGCAAAAAGTGTATCAGCTTGTCGTCGCGGTGTGTCATTTCGTCAATGGCCGTGGTAATATCACGCAATTCTCCTTCAGCGCCGATTTCATTGAAATATACCGGAAAAATCCTGCATAATTGCTTAACCGTTCTAAAATACGGATGAAAATCAGAATTCAGCAGGGCGGAGATATCTTTTTGAAACAGGTCGGTATCAAAAATAAATATTCCCTTCAGTTTCAGGTTTACAGTTAGTGCCAGGATCAGCTTGTGATAAAGTTCGGGTTTGGTCTCAAACAGCGAAAGCCATACACGGATATTTTTTATATGGCTTGGATCCACCTCGGTGCGCCACTCCTGACTCATGTGTAACGGGCCGGGAGTCACAAAGGGGAGCTCAATAATCTTATTTACAAAATCCTTGGTGTTTTCCACTTTGCTACTGTTGACAATTTCTTTGCCCAGCGTGGAAATACATTCCAGTACGGTAGAGCTGTGTTCTTTCTGCAGTTCGTGAAAAAGTTTGAAAATGTTGTCTATAAAGGGTTTTACCTGTTCCGGCTCAATTTTTTCGAGGATCTTTTTTATCAGAATGTTCAAGTTTATCAACAGGGTGTTGGTAACATGCGACATCGTTGGGATATGCAGGAGGTAAACCAGATAATAAAAACGGTTGGTGATGATTAGAAAAGTGTCGGTACGACCGATAAAATATTTGGTGATTTCGGAATATAAAGGGATGGTGTTGTCGAGTTCTTCAAAAGTGTTGGCTTTATGCCATTTTTCCAGGAGGTCATCAAAATAAGGTTTCCCGATAAAAGATAACTCATCGGCAAAATCTTCACTGAACAGGTCTTTGTTTTTTTCATACCATGTTTCGGCGCACGAATTTTCGGCCCAGTACCAGATGACACGCCCTGCAAGCAGATGAATCACTTCAAAAAACTTATCTTTCAGCTCGGGATTGTCGTTTAATACCGATAGTTGTTTTTTTACAAATGTGGCATTTCGTAGCACCGACACTTCGCTTTGTTCCACCCATCTTTTAATGATGTCCAGCCCCTTGGATTCCAGTTCCATTTGAAAGGTCTCCAGTTTGGTAATCATAGCGAGAAATTCAACCAGTGCCATAAATACCATTTCGAAAGCCTTGGTTTGGACTGTTTTTTCCAACGATTCTTCAAACAGCCGCAAAATAATATCCAGGGCTCTTGCCTGGTCGGAACATTGCGTATAAAACCAGAAATCGCCTAATGCCAGCCGCCTCAGTTCATCGCTGACGTGATCCCAGTTGATGTATACATGATAATATTCGTCAAAAAAATTCTTGGTTCGTTCATGGATGCCGTAATGCGATTCCGAAAGGCTTAGCAACCATTGATGTTCTTCTCTTAACACTAAGTCCTTGGGAAGTTGGGTGAGTTTTAGGTTAGCTGCTAACCCGGTAGATTTTATAGGTCTGTTCATGTTTTATAGTAGTTTTTTTACTCTTTCGAGTATAACCTGGCACAAAATAAGAAAAAATTCAGTGGTAATAAATATTTTATGCCGACAAACAAAAATAGATTTTTTTTTGATAGGAAAATTATCCTCAGAATTATAGCCGGGAACCGGTCATGGAGCCTGCAAAAGAATAAATACCGCCAACGGCCTATTCGGGCAAAAATATTTTTATTGTCTTACGAATGCGCTGGGCGGATAATTTTGCAATAAAAATCCCGTGCAGGACCTTGGGAACCTGCACTTCAACTGGTACCTGGCTGACAGATGGTATCTTTTTTACATATACAAGCCGTCCTGCGGGATCAAATATTTCCAGAATAAAATCTGAACAATTGAACTGTCCTTTAAAATAAATTGAATGTGTCGCCGGGAGAAAATAAAAATCGGCATCCTCAGGTAAAACATCTGTAACGCCTGCAAACAGTTCGTTGTATCTTGTCATAAACTCTTCGTAAAACATGGCAGCCACCTGCCCGTCATGGATTATCAGCGTGTTTTCGTCGTAATCATCTTCGGCCGAGTTGGTCCAGTTGTGAGAGCCTGTAATTACCACAGGGCCTGATGACGGACTGGTGGCATCGGCAACCCCGTATTTATGATGAAAAGAATTGGGAATATTTTCATGTGATAATACAGGAATACCTGCCGAAAGAAGTGAATTATATTCCGAGCCGAAATAGGAAACATTTTCGATAATTCCCTTAACGGTAGCGCCCGAATTGTGGACATTCACCACCGCATCACCAATCCCGTTATGGATAAAAGTGAATATGGCAAAGCAGAAATCCGTGGCGGCAGTATTAATAATTGTTTCTATATGGGCAGAAGTATTATCGCTTGGCGAAAAGTATAGCTCAACGATTTTTCCGCCTATGGTAAATGTGTGAGGAGTATTGTCTGTTTTAGCGTCCCCGAATTTGGAGTTAGACAAATTGGGTGTTGCCGTTGTTGAGCCCCACATTTCCTCGAACTCCGTGGTATAAGCCAACGCCAGTTGTTTATCCTGAATAAAAACCATATTATTGGGATCAACAGTCAAGTTATCCGGCGTATGATTTGCTGAGCCGGTAATCAGCCATGCATTGTTTTCACTATCCCTGTCGATGATCACAAATTTATTATGCATAATATCTGTCCCGTCATCCCTTTTAAGCAATGCTATAGAAGAATTTAAATCTGCCAGAGAAGAATTCAATGACGTGGTTTCTGAAATAAAGCGCACGGTAACGCCTCTTAAATATGCCTGGTTGACTGCCGTGATTATGGCATTGCTCCTGTTATCGTAAACGCACATGTCGAGTGTTTGTTCGGCTTTATTGATGTAAGCAACAATGGTATCTTCCATATGGAGATTACAAATGCCGTCAGCATATGGTGAAATAGTATTGTCAACCGGATTGGTAAAATATACCCGGATAATGCCTGATGATCTGGAAGTTAATGGCTGGGCTAAAATCTGTGGTGCCGCATTTAATATTATAATGCCGAAAAATAAAAAGGAGAAGATTTTATCCGGTTTTTTTTTAAAAGAGATTTTAAAAATATTTATGGCCATCAGCAATATCAACCCTTTAGATTGATTTTTAATTTTTGCCCCGGCTTTATGACATTCTTGGTTGAAAGATTATTTGTACGACGGATTTCTTCTACGGTAACACCGTTATATTTTTCGGCAATACCCCACAAGGTGTCGCCTTTCTGCACAGTATGATAAATAAATTTTTCAGAAGAATTTTTTTTGGAGGGCGCAGGTTTTGCCTGGGTTGTGGCTTGAGCCTGTGCCGGAGCGGGCACGGTGGTTTGTTCAGCAGTCTGTGTTGTAGTTTGCGCCGGGGGTTGTGTTTTGGCTCCGGCGGCTTTGGCCATCGCTGGGCTGGGTTTGGTTTTACTTGCCGACATGAGTTTCAGTTGTTCCTGATAAGCTGCCTCCTGCGGTGACTTATAGCAATAGATGGCTTCCTCATTACTGATAAATTCGCCCATGATTTTTCGGGGCAGACACAGTACATAAGGTTTTTCTTCGGTAGCAGGAATGATGCCTTTTTTATAGGCAGGATTCAGAAATTTTATTTCTTCCGGCGGAATACAGAGGTATGAAGATATCTGGCTGATATTATAGTTTTTGGCAACAGTAATGGTGTCAATTTCGCAATACAGCACAGGGGGTTGTAAAGGATAAAGGTTGTGTTCGGCGGCATAGGTCATCACATACGAAGCTCCGATAAAAGCCGGTACATAATTTTGAGTTTCCACGGGCAAAAATTTCTGGATTTTCCAATAGGTAATACGTTCATTGGTATCGAGATTGGCAACTCGTATGGCTTTGTTTATACATCCCGCCCCTGCATTGTAGGCGGCAAGTACAATAGCCCAGTCGTGGTAGACATTAAAAAGATCTTTGAGGTGTCTGCAGGCAGCCACAGTGGATTTGTAAGGATCAAAACGGTCGTCAACATACGAAGATACCTGGAGGTCATACATTTTACCCGTGTTGAGCATAAACTGCCACAATCCGCTGGCGCCGCAACGCGAACGGGCTATTGGGTTTAATGCCGATTCGATGATGGCCAGATATTTTAACTCCAGAGGAAGGTCGTACTTGTCAAGTTGTTCTTCAAAAAGGGGAAAGTAAATTTCTGCCAGGCCCAGCATCCTGGAAGTAAGTTTTCTCTTTTGTACCGAATATACGTCAATAAAGTTTCTTACCTGCTGGTTATATACATACTCAAATGGCGAGTTGATACTCATTATATTGATGCGTTTGCTATAAACGCTGTCGTCATAAACAGGTACCGAATCGACAGGAAAGTTATAAATGTTTAATTTGGATATATCGGTGGTAAATGTTGAATTGGTAAAAAATGCCAGTGTGGCAAGACTGTCGAACTGGGCAACCACAGGATTGTTTTTATAAAAAGAAGAGTCGGGATAATGCTGTGGTAGGGTGGAAGAAAGTGCAAAAGATAATGCTGAAAAAGCAAAAAATAATGATAAAAATGATGAAAGAAAAACCTTTTTGTAAAAAATCATGCGATATGATATTGATTTAGTTGTTGTTACATGTTAATCATGAATAATTGATTTCACAAATTAACAAATAAAATTTGTAAAACGCAAAATTTTTTTGGTTTTTTTTGAAAAAAACTTTTATAACAACCTATAGATCAAAAAGGTGTCTTGCAAAACGCAGAAAGGTACTTATCGGCAAACTCTCGCACACAACCCTGGCCGCCCCGTTGCGATAAAATAATAGTCACTTTTTCTTTCACAGCCTCGGTGGCATCAGCAGGACAAGCCGACAAGCCGACTTTTTCGATGACAGGTATGTCATTGAGATCGTCGCCGATATAAGCAATGTTTCGCAAGGATATTTTAAGTTCTTTGCACCATTTTTCAAGTACTTCCAGTTTTTTCCAGGTGCCAATATATACTTTTTTCACTCCCAAAACTTTTGCGCGTTGGGTTATGGTGTTTTGGGTAAAACCCGAACTGAGAAAGCCAACCTGATACCCTGCATGAATCAGGCTGATGATGGAGAGACCATCCTTGGCCTGAAATTTTTTTATTTCATCGCCATTTTCGGTATATATAATACCTCCGTCGGTCATCACGCCATCGATGTCAAGCACCAGAAATTTAAAATCAAAGGTTTGGGCCAGTTGTTCGTTGGCTTGAATATTTTCGGTAAGAAGTCGTGAAATGGGATAATTTAGTGTTTCACAAATCATTAAAAGTTGTTCAGCATCGGGCAGTGCCTTTCTTTTCAAAAAATCACGGATAAGATCTTCTGAAATCCCCGTAAGTTTTGCCCATTGAACGGCATCTATTTTTCGGCGAGCCGACAAATATTTAAAATTTGTTGAAAAAAAACATTTCATATTATCGTTCGGTTAATAGCAGTGGCAATGGGTTTAAGGGTTTCAAATAAGGCTTCGAATTGCTGATGGGTGAGTTGCTGCGACGCATCCGAAAGGGCCACAGAAGGGTTGGGGTGAACTTCTATCAGCAGGCCGTCAACGCCCATGGCCATACACGCCCGGGCAAGGTCGGGAACACCATAGGCATACCCCATGGCATGACTGGGGTCGAGTACTACCGGCAGGTTGGTGTTTTCTTTCAGGTAAGCCGCGCCGCACAAATCTAGGGTGAAGCGTGTTTTGGTCTCAAAAGTGCGTATGCCGCGTTCGCACAACATCACATTGGGGTTGCCACCCGAAAGTATAAATTCCGCAGCCTGAACAAATTCTTGCAACGTGGTGCCAAAACCTCTTTTCAATAGGACGGGTTTTTGCGTCTTTCCGCATTTGCGCAATATCCCATGGTCGTACATCGCCTTGGCGCCAATCTGAATAACGTCGGCATAGTCAATAACATCGTCCACATGCGACGAATCGCGAACCTCGGTAATAATGGTGTACCCATAAAGCCGGCGCATCTTATCCAGCAGTTCCAGGCCTTTAACACCTAAACCCTGAAAAGTATATGGCGAAGTCCTGGGCTTAAAACAGCCGCCGCGCAAGGACTTTAACCCCATTTTTTTTACAAATTCTGCCGATTGAGTGATCTGCTCTTCCGACTCGACAGAGCATGGCCCTATGGTAATCAACACATTTCCCGAATCGCCGCCGATGTAGTTTTCTCCAATCCTGATACTTCTTTTTCCAGGAATATATTTTTTACTGGCTAACTGTATGTCGGTATCAAATACAAAAGATGAAGTAAAAAAATCCTTATCTGCATTTTCGGTTGCTTTTAATGCCGAAGGGGTGATCAGGATGTTATAATCGCTGGTTTTCAAAACAATGGCTTCATACTTATCGGCCAATTGCTGAAGTTTCTCTGGGTTAATATTCTTTTGGGTATGGAGTATCATGATTCGCCTTTGATTAAATAATTAAACTTTATGGCTCCGGAAATTTTTTTTTGCTTGTCTACTACCGGCAGGAACAATACAGGGAAATCCAGATTTTTTATATAAGCAAGCACGTCGCCCACGGTATCGTCTTCGTAAATAAAGGCCGGGTTGTGGTTAATCATTTGCCGTACATCAATGTGGTTCAGGTTGCTGATATCTCTGATGAGTCCTTTGCGGATATCCGCGTTGGTAATTATTCCCAGAAGCGTTCCGGCGCTATCGGTGATGTTGGTAAATCCCATTTTATATTGTTCGATTGACAGCAATACTCTTTCAAAAGAGAGGTTTGTTTCTTGAATCACCGGCAGCTCGTCGTATTCAAGCATAAAATCGCGTATGCGGTAATGGGAGCTTACCCCATCGCTTTTCAGTTGGACCATGGCCGAACCAATAAAAGAGTTTTTGAACAGGTACGAGCCGATGACCGCTGCATAAACACCCATGTTGCGCATGATAAACGACACTTCGGCGTTGATGCCGCCGTCCACATGAATTTTTTTGCCGGGATAGCGGGTTCGGAATTCCCTGATTTTTTTAAAATTCTGCTTGTTGAACACCCCACCGCTCATCCCCGGTGTGGTGGTCATGAACAGAATAAAACTACAGATATCTGCATAGGGCTCAAAAGCAGCTATGCCGGTTTCGGAAGTAATGGCCAACCCGAATTCAGTATTGATGCCTTCAGGGATCTTCAGGCCGTCAGTAAGATTTTCATACTGAAAAGTTACTAAGTCAACCTGGTGCCGGGCAATGAGGTCGAAGTATTTTTCCGGTGTCGGTGTGATGAGGTGGAGGTCTATGGGGGTTTTGCTCAGGGTGCGTATCAGGGCAATGTCGTCAAAAACGCGGGGATCATCGAGACAATCGATATGAAAAAAATTAACACCACAGGCATCCAGTTCTTCTATCAGCTCTGGTAGTTTTTTTTCTTTGTTGGAATAAATGGAAGCTGAAAATTTCATCGCGGATGGTAATTTTTTAGCAAAACTACAAACTTTTGGCTACAATATGCTATTTTTACCTTGATGTATTTATTATAAATTGATTTATTTATGACCATAAAACAAGCACAACAAACGGTTGATGAGTGGATAAAAACCACAGGCGTGCGTTATTTCAGCGAATTGACTAATATGGCAATGCTGACCGAAGAAGTCGGCGAGGTTGCCCGTATCATTGCCCGTACCTATGGAGAACAATCTTTTAAAGAGTCGGATAAAGAAAAAAACCTGGCCGACGAGCTGGCCGATGTGTTGTTTGTACTTATATGTCTGGCCAACCAAACCGGAATAGATCTCACGCAGGCCCTGGAGAAAAATCTGGAAAAAAAGTCGTCAAGAGATGCGGAAAGGCATAAGAATAACAATAAATTGCAACGCTAAAAAATTTTAATTTGGCTATGATAAAACAATTTTCTGCTTTTGTTGCTCTTTAAAAAAAGTTCATACAAACGCTTGCCCGAGTGGCGGACCTGCCTGCGTGCCAAGCACTTGACAGGCAGGATTGGTAGACGCGTTGGTCTCAAAAATTATAAAAATATTACTTTCAGCCAAATCATTTT
>DAOOWO010000093.1:0-7969 GCA_035371225.1 Bacteroidales bacterium
GGCCCCATTGGCCAAAAAAGGTTTCTGAACAGACATTGCCCCCGCCCCGGTGGCTACAAGACTCAGAAACTCTAAAGATGCCATGCCAGAAAAAAAACCATTATCATCAGTAAAAACCACCGGTGCTGAAATCATACGACAATTGCCCTGTTCGTAAAAACCAACCAGGGCAGACACATAATCCGGGCCAAATGTGCAATCGGCATCCGTAGTAATTACAAGTGTTCCCTTCATAACATCAATGCCTTTTTTCAAGGCGGCTTTTTTGGAAAAACCATCAGCCTCCGTTAAAGAAAACAGTCTGAAATTTTTTTTAAAATTTTCACGGATAAATGCTTCTGCTATTTTCCGACTATGATCGGATGAATGATCATCTACCAGTATCACTTCCATCAACTCTGCAGGATAATTCTGTGCCGATAAACTTTTTAGCAAGGGTTCGATATTTTTACTTTCGTTGCGAAAAGGGATAATCACGCTTACCCGGGTATGCGGGGTGCCAGTGAACTTTGCACTGGCTTTATTTTTAAACCATCCGTAGGTAAAAAAAATTATCAATCCACCGTAGCAGAGAGCGGTAGCTGAAGCAATTATTATGAACAGCATGAATGTCAATTTCTGAAAAATTTAAGCCGAAATACAAAAACAACCCCAATAAGTGCAGGAATAATAAGATTGATAAACCATATAAAGAAACTGGCCAAAACAGCGTCAGAAGCAAGTCCTGTAGGGTGTTGCGACAGGTTTTCAAAATACATTTCCAGTAGCAAAATGCTTACCGAGCCCCTGACACCAATTTCGCTAAGGGCAAATGTCGGGATGGCCGACATGGTAAGAAAAATACAACTTACGATCATAACCCCATCAACTAATGGAATATCAATACCGCACAGCCTCATCAGGATATAAAATTGCATGGTAAAAATAACATAACGGAACGAGCTAAATAAAAACGCGATCAACAGTTCCTGCAGCGAAAAATAAGAATACACATCGAAGTGCGCCCGGAAACGTTCGAACCTGGCTGGAATAAGCTTCCGGAAAAAGGTTTTTATAAAAGAAATTTTAAAATACAAAATAAAAACCACTATGGCCATCAGCGAGGCTGCACCAACAATTATATAGCCCATGTTCAGGTTGCCGGCCGCAAAGCCGTTTTGCAGAGAAAAGAGAAACCAAAAACCAGCGATGCTGCCAAATAATAATGTGGCCAAAAGTTGCCCGAGGCTTCCTGTAATAGTAATAAATACACCTTCCCAACGGTTAGCTTTGGTTAAAATAAAAGCCCTTCCGAAATATTCACCGGTACGGTAAGGCGTAAAAGACCCTATAGTCAGCCCGGCCCACACAGCCATAAAAGACCTGCGAAACGAAACCTGTTCAATTTTACCCACCAGATACTGCCATTTAAGAGATTCCACACTCCAATTGCACAACATAAGCAGCACGACTGAAACAAGAATGACAATTGCGTATGGCTCCGACCCTATCATCACAAAACTATTATACAATCCGGCAATATCTTCTTTATAACATAATCGGTACCCGATAAAGCCAAAAGACAGAAATATTATCAGAATTTTGATAATATAATTAGCTGTTTTGTTTAATTTTGCTTTAGGCATTTAATATTATTGTTGTGAGTACGGACAGAATAATTTTGGGTATCGACCCCGGAACAAACATTTTGGGTTATGGTTTAATTTATAACAAAGATAAAAAGATTGAACTTATCACCATGAACGTGATTAAATTAAACAAGCTCACCGATCCCTACCTGAAGCTGAAAACCATCTTTGAAGAGATCCTTGGAATCATTGAACACTATAAGCCCGATGAACTGGCTATTGAAGCGCCTTTTTTCGGGAAAAATGTACAGTCGATGCTCAAACTAGGCCGTGCCCAAGGGGTTGCCATTGCTGCAGCGCTGTACAAATCGTTACCAGTGTACGAATATTCACCACGTAAAATAAAACAGGCCATCACCGGCAAGGGCGGCGCCTCCAAAGAACAGGTCGCCTCCATGCTGGCCAGGATAGTCCCCATCAATGTTATCACGGAATACTATGATGCTACCGATGCTTTGGGTGTGGCCGTTTGCCATTATTTTCAAAAAAACACCCTGACTGAAAAAAAGGAATATAGTGGATGGAAAAGTTTTGTCAGTAATAACCCTGCAAGAGTAAAATAATTATGACTGCTGTCATCAACCCAACGGCATGTGTTGTTAATCACAGAATTTTCAGCGAAACCCTGAAATTTTATACCGAGTTGATTGCCGACATTGAAAATGCTAAAAACAACATTTGTTTTGAAATCTTCAAATTTATTGACGATGCTGTTGGTATAAGGGTTCGGGATGCCCTGATTAAAAAAAGCCGTGAAGGCGTCAGGATTCGCCTGATGGTAGATTCGTGGGGAGTCCCGGCAAGCGAAACTTTTTTTAACGAACTTATCAATGCAGGCGCCCAGGTGAGGTATTTCATGAAACTCCGTTACAACCTCGACGCTCTGACAAAACACCACCGGCGCAATCACCGGAAGATCATTGTGATTGACGACCATATCGTTTATCTTGGATCGGCCAATATCAACCAATACTCTATTACCTGGCGCGAACTGATAGTAAAAATGGAAGGCAAAATTGCCCATACATTTAAAAAAGCTTTTAACAGCAGTTGGAAAATATACAGGAAAAACACTTTCAATATCAGGCATCAAACCACACCCCTGAGTTGTGGGGATTTTAAAATTATCCGCGACGTACCATCATTGACAAGACAAAGAGTAAAGAAGAAATTTGAAAACCTCATAAAAAATGCCCGCCGGCAGGTAATCATCGAAACGCCTTATTTTTTGCCAGGCTACTATCTGAGAAAACTACTAATGGATGCCGGAAAAAGAGGCGTGGACGTTAAAGTAATCATCCCTAAACAATCCGATGTAACCCTGGTGGACATACTAAGAAACAAATACCTTGGTTTACTTCATAAAAACAATGTACAGTTGTTGATGTACAAGCCCCAAAACCTGCATGCTAAATTAATGCTGGTGGATAATGAAGAATTTTTTTTCGGCACCTCCAATTTTGATTATCGCAGTTTCAGATACATGTATGAAATTATGCTTCTTGGTAGAGACCAGAACTTGCTGCAAGATCTAGTGGTACATAACAATAAAACCCTGGAAAATTGCGACACGTTTAATTACGACCTGTGGAAACGCCGCCCGATTATGCAAAAATTTTTCGAAAATCTTTTAATTCCTTTCAGGCACCTTCTATAGTCCTTTTATTGTACAGAAGACATAATAACCCTTCCTGAAGTATAATAATACTTTTTGTAATATTCTTCGTCCAGATTGTTGACTATCACCCCTTTTTGTGTAGTAGCATGAATAAATTTATTTTCGCCCAGATATATACCCACGTGCGAAACCTTATTATTGCCAATTTTAAAAAAAACCAGATCGCCGGTTTTCAATTGGTTTTTGCCTATTTCAGTGACATTTTTCAGTTGATCGGCCGAACTCCTGTACATGTCAATATTATATATCTCTTTATATACCGAACACACCATTCCTGAACAATCCGTGCCCTGTTTGGTATTTCCTCCATATTTGTATGGAACATTCAGCCAACCTGCCAGGCAGGAAATCAGCTTAATATCTTCGCGACCGTTAAATTTAACTCCAAGCTTTTCTGCATATTCTTTTAACGAACCAGTATTGCCATTATCATTAGTATTGTGTTCTGTATGAGATAAATGCCCTCCGTGCCGGGTAGTTTTGCAGGAAGAAAACACCAGAATGCCCGAAAAAACAAACAACAATAGTAATACTCTGGATCGGCTCACTATCAAAATATTATAATACAAACGTACAAATAAAAAAAGAGGCTGCGAAGCAACCTCCTTTTTTTTGCAAACAAATCCTTGTTAACTAATCTCAATTTGCCTTTTCACTTTTGTCTTTTCTTCTTCTCGTTTAGGCAAATTCAGGCAGAGAACACCGTTTTTATACTCTGCTTTGATTTTTTCATTATCGATGCTTTTGGGCAGCATAAACGAGCGGCTAAAGCTTCCGAAAACAAATTCCTTGCGGGTGTAGTTTTTGTTGCTTTCTTCATTTTCCTCTTTCTTTTCCGAAGAAATCGTCAGCATGTTGTTTTCCACATCAATCCTGAAATCCTCTTTACTCATGCCGGGAACAGCCAGTTCAAGTTCAAATGAATTTTCATTTTCGACGATGTTAGCTGCAGGTACACTGCAGTGCTGCCTGTTAAAAAAATTCAATGAATCGTTTTCAAAAAAACTGTTCATCAAATCCGAGAACGTAGGTTCGTTGTTTAATCTGATAAGTTTCATGGTTTTATCCTCCTGTTTTTATGTTTGATAATTATTATGTTTGTAAAATCTCTTTCTCAAACTCTATGCAAAAATTCTTAATAAAGACACCTCTTTATATAAAGTACTTATTATCAATTTTTTACAAATTTTATATCTATAAACACAATAAGCCATATTGGCAGCTTGCAACATAATTTATATGCCATAATGGCATTTATAATTTAATACTAACTCTTTTATTTATTGACTATTAGTTGATTAACAATTTCTTTATCCAAAAATTTTACAGGATTATTTTGGTTGCAAAAAATGCCGCGTAAACTCCTTCCAGAAACTTAATTTATACAAACTAATAAAAAAATACGTGTTTTTTAGTATCTTTACAAAAACAATACTATGAAAAGGATCGCGACAGTTATTGTTTTTTGTTTTTACATTTTCATCTTACCGATATGTGCCCAAAATTCAAGCGGGGCCGATACTATCTACTACGAAATTCAGGGGCTTATCCTGTTAAAAAAAAACACTGAAATCAATGTGGTAATCAATGAACCCATCGCCAAAATGCCGGCGCTGAACACAGTTGGAGAATTATCCAAAAGTTTTGAGAAAGAATTCGCAGGTACTAAAATCACGGGGTGGCTCACCATTGGAATAGTTAAAATTGTCGGCTTCAAAAATCAGGTTATCCGCTTTATACTTATAGAAGAAAAAAGCGAAATCACTGTCGATGGCGTAAAACAAGACCATTTCGGGAACGGTCAAACGGTTAAGTTTACCTGGAAAGAGTTGGCTGGCCCAGACCAAATCCTTTTCGACAAGGGTTTAAAAGAATACGACAACAAGAATAAGCAAGCCGCGATGAACTATTTTAAACAGGTTGTCGTCATCAACCCCAAACACGCAGAAGCCATAAATATGATTGGTATTTTATATCATGAAAATAGTGTTTATGACTCGGCAGTGTTTTATTATAAAAAAGCATGGAAATATGACACGGCAAATATAGCGTACATTAAGAATATTGCAATTGCCAGCACCAATCTGGATAAATACTCCGAAGCCTATAACTTTGCCTTAAAAGCTGTTTTTCATGCTCCTGATGATGCAGAAGCACATTATTTGCGAGCAATTACTTATCTTTACGCCATTATCTATTCATTAAATGGAGAAATGACTGCCGCCGATAAAAAACAAATATTATCAGACATGGATTTTGCGGTATCCGTAAACGAAAACGATTCATTTTATTACAAGGAACGAATGATAATAAGAAGTTTTTTTCAGGATTATACCGGTGCGTGTGAAGATGCCAAAAAGTACCGTGCACTGGAAGGCAGCGCCGGCGATAAATTTGTTATTGAGTATTGCAATTAACTACTAATGATGAAGAAAATTATACTATTGATAGCCTTATCCTTTGTCCTGTCATATTCTTTTGGCCAAAAATTCGGAGGTGGTTTTTTTGCCGGCGTTGCCGCTTCGCAAATTTCAGGCGATCAGCTTGCCGGCTTTTACAAAGCCGGGCCTTACGTGGGTGCTTTTTCCAACTTCAATTTCAATGAAAAATCAGCCCTGCAACTCGAGCTGTATTACATATTAAAGGGCAGCAGCAAAAATCAGCGTCCAAAAATTAATGATTACACCATTTATAAATTAAACCTGCACTACATCGAAGTAAGCTTCTTGTACAAATGGCATTTTTCAAAGCGTTTCTGGCTTGAAACAGGACCGGCACTGGGAGTACTTATGAAAAATAACGCTATTGAAAAAGACGAGTACGGCACTGTCTACGATTCGCAGCGGCCCCGTTTCAATAAGTTTGATTTTAGCGGCCTTGCAGGCTTAGGTGTCAACATTATCGATCATCTGAAAGCTAATTTACGGTACCAAAACTCTATTATTCCTGTGCGCGGTTCGGAAATTCCGTACTGGAGAATTCAAAAAAGATGGCAATTCAGCAGCAGCATCACAATATCGGCCATTTACGAAATATGATCCAAAAAAAAATTGTAATCGGAATAACTGGTGCAAGCGGCGCTATATACGCTGAAAACCTCATCAACCGACTGCATCAGCAGCAGACACAGATTGCCGAATTGGGAATTGTTCTTACGGAAAATGCCATCAAAGTCCGTCAGCACGAACTTGGCTTGTCAGCCAACTCTTTTGCAGCAGGAAAGATATACGACAATAATGATTTTTTTGCTCCTTTTGCTTCGGGTTCTTCGCGGTATGATGTCATGATTATTTGTCCCTGCTCCATGGGAACCCTCGGACGCATTGCTCACGGTTATGCCGACGATCTTATTTCCCGCACTGCAGATGTGATGCTCAAAGAAAAAAAAACACTCATCTTGCTGTTACGTGAAATGCCATTTAACCTGGTACACATTGAAAATATCAGATTATTATGCCATGCCGGAGCTACAATATGCCCGGCATCACCCTCTTTTTATTCCAAACCACAAAATATCGAAGAATTAATAAATACAGTAACCAACAAACTGTTGTTGTTGGCCGGTTTTGAAATAAAAAGTTTTGAATGGGGTAACGAACCTTAAAAAAATTCACGCCTAAATAGCTATATCATCATCGTCAGCAGGCGACTTTCCAACATCGTCACTATCTTCGTCATCAGAAGCTTTGATATCGGCCTCTGGAATGTCATCTTTGGCAAATAACTGTTCTTCTATTTTTTCATCAGTAGCGGTATCAATCTTGACATCCACCTTTATAAGGTAGGAAGCATCCGCAGTATCAACAGTTATAGCATGAAAAAAATCACCATTGGGTTTAGTAACCTTAAAAATTCTATCCTGGTATCCTTCCGGGTATTTTTGTTGTATAGCTTCTAATACTTCCTGTGTGACGTTATTTATATGAATAATAACTCTCTTTTTTTGTTCCATATTTTTTCTATTCAAAATTGCATGTCCCTATCAAAAAATGTACCGACCTGCATAAAAATTGTTATCAAAATAAATTTCTCGAATTGCCTAAAATAAACTTTTAATAAACACTATCTTAACAATACCAGCGACCCCGTATACTTATGGTATCTTTTATCAATGTCGCGGTAGGTTACCACCCATGTATAGACAGCGGGATCGGCCACCGTAGTTTCATCGATTTTTCCATTCCAGCCTTTTTCAACGTCGTTGGATTGAAATACCTGTTTCCCCCAACGGTCATAAATAATCATTTCAAAAGTACTATTAAGTATTCCCGTGCCTTTAACTAAAAATTCCTCGTTGTTCCCATCCCTGTCAGGTGAAAAAGCATTCGGCGCATAAAACGTTATGCTTTCCTTTACATAAATATCCTTCGAGGCAGTATCCCTGCACCCATGTTCGGTTTGAATGTAAAGGACTATATGGAAGTATCCGGTATCCACATAATGATGCATGGGTTCCGTTTCGTGCGAATACTCTCCGTCACCAAGCGCCCAGTAACTCCAGAAAGTATTATCCGACAAATTATTAAAGGCCACCCACGATTCCAGAATATCGGTAACGGTAGGCTCCGGTTCAAAGTCAGCATTAGGCTTTGGAAACACGGTAATCATATCTTCAATAGTCATAGAATCAAGGCACCCGTGATTTGAGGTTACATAGATGGTA
>DAOOWO010000094.1:0-7912 GCA_035371225.1 Bacteroidales bacterium
AATCATGACATCGACGTATCTTCTCTCATGCCTGGATTTTACCTGTTGCACGTTGCTTCCGGCAACCAAAACAGCACTAAAAAAATTATTATCGAATAAAAATTTTATGAAGAAATTCAACTTGTATTTCTCCCTGCTTGGTCTTTTTATTACAAACATATCGCTGACTTTTGCCGAAAAGATTGACGCAAAAACGGCAAAGACACTTGCCACAAATTTTTATTACGAAAAATGCCTGCTATCAGGCTATAATTTAAAACAAGCGGAAGACCTCACGCTGAGCTTCACCCAAACCAAAAACAGCCAGGAAATTTATTATGCTTTTTCTTCGCAAAACGGTTATATAATAATAGCTGCAGAAGATGATGCATACCCTGTATTAGCCTATTCTTTTGAAGGGCCCTTTCCGGGCAAAAATATTTCTCCGGAATTCAGCTACTGGATGAGCACTTATGAAGATCAGATAGTTCACATTCGTAAAAATAAGATCAAAGCCGACAAAAAAATTTCTGAAGTATGGAATTTTTATACTTCGTCTTTTATTCCGGATGCGCCACCGAAAAACAACACCAAATCCATAGCGCCACTGCTTATGTCCACCTGGGATCAGGGAACCTATTATAATTATTTATGCCCCGAAGATCCTGCAGGTGCCGGCGGGCATGTATATTCAGGATGCGTTGCTACCGCGATGGCGCAGGTAATGTATTATTACCGTTATCCGTTGCAGGGCATAGGTTCGCATGGATATTATTCTGACTATGGTTATTTGTCGGCAGATTTTGGAGCGACCACTTACCAGTGGAATGAAATGCAAAACAATATTAGTGGAAAATTCAACTATAGTATGGCCCTCTTACAGTTGCACTGCGGCATTGCCATCGATATGAACTACAGCCCGTACGGTTCAGGGGCCAGCATGTACGACGCCGCGTATGCCATGAAAGCAAATTTCGGTTATTCAAGTACCACGCAATTGTTTCATAAGGATGACTACACCGAAACCCAGTGGAAAAATATGCTAATCGACGATTTGGATAACAAAATGCCTATACAATATGCCGGCTATGGAGAAAGTGGCCATGCCTTTGTGTGCGATGGGTATCAGGGCGCCGACTTTTTTCACTTCAACTGGGGATGGAGCGGACATTATAACGGTTATTTCTATTTGAACAACCTCAACCCGGGCTACACTTTCAACAACGGACAGCAGGCCATCCTGAACTCGTACCCGGCCACTGCTTTTCCTCAGCAATGTAATAACACAACGCTTATTCAGAGCACCTACGGCACCATTGAAGACGGCAGCAGCCCCACGAATGATTATGAGAACAACAAAGATTGTATGTGGCTGATTGCCCCATCAGACCCTATAGATTATATCAGGGTAACATTCGAAAGGCTGAACACCGAAGCAGGCAACGACCTTATCACTATTTATGACGGAGAAACCACCAATGATCCGGTTTTAGGTGTTTATTCGGGAGACACCATTCCTTCCGATGTTTTATCTACCGGCAATAAGGTGCTGGTACGTTTTACCACCAACAGCTCGGTGGTGGCTGATGGCTGGCTGCTGACCTTCAATGGCAAAATCACCAGTTTTTGCAACGGGGTAACTGAATTGACAGCTCCTTCAGGAGTAATTTCTGACGGAAGCGGCCCATTTAATTATAACAACAGCACGCTGTGCCACTGGCGCATCAGCCCTCCCGACGCAGGAACCATTACCATCGCTTTCAACAATATAGATCTGGCACCGGATAATGATTTCATTAAAATCTATGATGATATCAACGACACGGAAATCATGACATTACATTCAGGAGATATGCCTCAGACCTTTACAGCTTACACCGGAAAAGTATTATTGCTTTTTCTTACCAGCGTTATGGAAAATGCCGGTGGATGGGAACTTTCATACACCTCGGCACCGCTTTCGGTCAATGAAAATCCCGAAGCTTTTGTCGGCGTTGTTCCCAATCCAGCCACGGAATATGTATCCATACAGGCCTCCGTGCCGCAGGCAACTTCGGCACATCTTACCATTTGCAATAATCTGGGCAGTGTAGTTCTTTCAAGGCAATTATCCTCAGCCGATGGCCGCTTCGACGAGACAGTGGATGTGAGCAGCTTATCACAGGGTATGTATTTCCTGAAATTATCTTCTGAAAAATTTCAGCACGCCCAGAAACTGATTATCCGCTAAGACAAACATTTTTGTTAATAATCGTGTTGATTTTTCCGGGTCAGCACAAGCATGATTTACCACTTTATTCATACTTTTGTATTTATGAGCAATACATTCGGAGAACTGTTCAGGTTAAGTATTTTTGGCGATTCGCATGGAAAGGCCATGGGTGGCATCATTGATGGGTGCCTGCCCGGACTTGTCATCGACGAAAACAAAATCCTTGCGGACCTGCACCGCAGGAAAAGCGGCACCACAAGCTTTGCTTCGGCACGTAAAGAGCCCGACACCTTTACATTGCTGTCGGGCATCAGCCAGGGGAAAACCTCCGGCGGGCCTATAGGCTTTGTCATTCCCAATACGGATAACAGGCCGGCTGATTATCAAAATCTTGATAATATTTTCAGGCCGTCGCATGCTGATTTTACTTATTATGCCAAATACGGCAGCACGGAAAGCGCAGGCAAACTGCACGCCTCCGGAAGAATCTTTGCCCCGGTGGTACTGGCGGGCGCTATAGCTAAGCAAATGTTAGCCCTGTACGGTATTTCGGTCTATGCCTTTGTCAAACAGATAGGAACCATTTCCACCCCTTTCAGCTATAAAGAAATTGATCCGGAAACAATAGAACAAAGTCCTGTACGTTGTCCTGATAAAAAAGCAACAAAAGAGATGCTCCTCCTTCTCGATAAGTTAAAAAAGCTTGGCGACAGTACCGGCGGCATCATCAGCGGTGTCGTCATGGGTTGCCCTCCCGGCATCGGCGACCCGGTGTTTGGAAAACTCCAGGCAAAACTTGCCCAGGCCATGTTTTCAATAAATGCTGTCAAAGGTTTTGAATATGGCAGCGGTTTCTCAGCAGCAGGCATGAAAGGCAGCGAACACAACGACCTCTTTGTTGTGAAACAAAACCGGCTACACACTGCCACCAACAACTCTGGCGGCATACAGGGGGGGATAAGCAACGGGGAAGATATCTATTTTTCGGTCGCTTTTAAACCAGTGCCCGGGATAAAAATGAAGCAAAAAACCGTGAACCGCCAGGCAGAAACCGTTGAGTTTTCTACCGAGGGGAGGCACGATATTTGTTTTGTTCCACGCGCCGTTCCGGTAGTAGAAGCCTTGACTGCCCTGGTGGTAGCCGATAGTTTTTTAAAGCAACAGGTTTATGCTGAAAAACAATAAAAATATTCTGCTCTTCCTTATTTTGCTGAACCTGGTAATGTTTTCGTTTGCACAGGATGAAAACCCGTGTATCGAACTGGCCAACAAAAAAGCCAAAAAGGTGTACAACGAAGCTTTTGAAAACTTCAGAAACCGCCGTTTTGTTGACGCCTCCACCCAGTTCAAAGAAGTGCTGGAATACGAACCACAATGCGGACAATGTTATTTTTTTCTAGGGATGATCAACTTTAAAAAAGCCGATTACAACCTGACTGCAGCACAGAATTATTTTGAAAAATCTGTGGAAATCTGCCCTGACTTTGATGTTTACGTTTATTATTATTTAGGGCAAATTTATTATGGCGCCGAAAAATGGGAACTAGCCGAACAAGCCCTGAAAAAGTTTCTGAAAGATCCCGAAAAAATTGAAAACGACGCTGAACTCAACGATGCCTCGGCCATGTATAAATGGGCAGCATTTTATAATAAGGCCTACAACAACCCGGTACCTTTTAACCCCAGGTACATCAGGGGCGTTTCTTCAGCCTCTGACGAGTACATTCCCTCTATCTCGCCCGACGGGGAGTACATGTTTTATGTACGGGTGATAGAGTTGCCACCCAACAAAAACGACCTGGTGCCCAAGCCGGTATTCAAAGAAAAGTTTTATTACAGTGAGAAAAAAAACGGGCAATACGACAATGGCAAAGAAATGCCCTACCCGTTCAACGTGAACGATCATGAAGGCGGTGCCACCCTGACCATTGACAATAACGAACTTTACTATTCGGTGCGTAAATACAAAGGCTCCTACTTTAATGGAGACATCTATTTTTCAAAAAAAGATGAATCCGGCACCTGGGGCGAGATTGAACCTGTAGAAAACATCAACAACCCCGACACCTGGGAAAGTATGCCTAGTATTTCCTCTGATGGCAAGACACTGTATTTTGTTAGCGACAGACCGGGAGGCATAGGCGGCCTCGACCTCTACCGTTCGGTAAAAGGTGAAGATGGTGTCTGGGGAAAACCTGAAAATCTGGGACCACAGATTAACACCAAAAACAATGAAAAAACTCCTTTTCTGCATACCGACAGCCAGACGTTATACTTTTCATCGGATTCGCCTGACCTGATGGGACTCGGGGGCTTTGACATTTACTACTCGCGTATTCAGGCCGATGGCAGTTGGAAGAAGCCTGCCAACCTCGGTTACCCGATAAACTCCGCTGCTGACGATGCCGGCTTTTTTGTGAGCCTCGACGGTAAAACCGCCTTTTTCTCTTCAACCAAGTTGGTGGGTGTAGGTGGCTGGGATGTTTATGAGTTTGACCTATACGCCGATGCCCGTCCCGAAGAAATGAAACTGGTAAAAGGCGACGTAAAGGACGAAACCACCGAACAGCCCCTGACGGCCAGGATAGAGATAAAAAATGTGGAAACAAAAAAAATCACCAAAATACCGGTAGATTCGCTGACAGGTAAATATGTGATAGCTATCAATACCCGTGACAACTTTGTGATGACCGTAAAAAAAGACGACTACGCCTACGAGTCGAAACTCATCCCCGCCAACATCAACGAACGTTCGGAAGCTGTGCAGGAATTGGATTTTGAGATAAAACCAATAGAAGTAGGCCAATCGTATAAGCTCAATGACATTTATTTTGCGTCCAATTCCTTTGAACTAAACCACGAATCCGAAGCCATACTGGACGGGTTCATTGAGTTTCTGACGGAAAACCCAAAAATCAAAACTGCTATCCACGGCCACACCGACAACATTGGCAAAGACGAGGACAATATGCTGCTTTCGGACAACCGTTCCAAATCGGTATATAACTACCTTACCGAACATGGCATTGCGGCCTCACGTTTATCATACAAAGGTTTTGGAGAAACCAAGCCCGTAGAAAGCAACGATACCGAAGCCGGCAGGGCCAAAAACCGCCGTACTGAGTTTGTGATACTCGAAAAATAAAGATTTTATTTGATAAACGTTCCGTTATCAAATTCTTCAAAAGCGGTCTGGAGTTCTTCCTGTGTGTTCATCACAATAGGCCCGCCCCAGGCCACAGGCTCTTTTAAGGGCTTGCCCATCAGAAACAGAAAACGAACTGCCTTTTCAAGGGTATGGACTTTAAAATGTGTCCCTTCCGAAAATAAGAGCAGATCCCTGTTTTCGGCTTGCTCACCACCGGAACCTTCTTCGCCAAAATACCCGGCACCTTCGATAATATAGCAAAAAACGTTGTTATCAGCGGGTGTCGGCAACACAAATTCGCTTGCTGCCGGCACAATCACATCCAGGAAAACCGGATCGGTAATAATGTCTTTTACCGGCCCCGTGGTACCGCTGAAACTTCCGCAGATCACGCGTACCCTGCAATTGGCGGGAGTAACAATTTCGGGTATTTCGCTGCTTTTTACTTCCTGGTAGCGGGGTTTCATCATCTTGTGTTTGGCTGGCAGGTTTGCCCACAACTGAAAGCCCAGCATAACGCCGTCGTCGCCTGGCTGCGGCATTTCCTGGTGAATGATGCCGCTGCCGGCCGTCATCCACTGCACATCGCCTGCCGATATCACTCCTTTGTTCCCCAGGCTGTCCTGGTGCTCAATTTCACCTTTCAGCATATAAGTTATGGTTTCTATTCCCCGGTGCGGATGCCACGGAAAGCCTTTTATATAGTAGTCAGGATGTTCGTTTCTGAAATCATCCAGCATCAGAAAAGGATCGAAAGCCGGCACATCGTGATATCCGAAAGCCCTGTGCAACCTCACGCCGGCACCTTCCATCACGGCTTGGCTTCGTCGTTTCAATACGGGTTTTCTTATTTCCATTATTGCTTATTTAATATATGTTTCCAGTAGTCGGCAGCTATCCTGTGGAATGATTTCAAACTCTTTTATCATGGCCGGAACCAGCAGAGATTCACCCATGCACACCTTTTCAGTGCCCTCTGCACAGGCCAACGTAAAAGCACCTTCAGTGCACATATAGGCCACAAAAGAGTCAATCTCATTAAAATCCTGTTCAAGTTTACGATCCAGGTCAAGCAGGTTGACCGTAAAAAATTCCGACTTCTGCAGTAGCGCCGGCCGGTTTTTTGTTGCCCCCGGATATGTTTTTAATGTTTCCTTTTCTTCGAAATTGATAGCATCAAGAGCCAGTTCGGTATGCAGTTCGCGGGTCATTCCTGCCTGATCAATGCGATCCCAGTCGTAAATGCGGTAGGTGATGTCGGAGGCCTGTTGTATTTCGGCAAGCAATATGCCCGGGCCAATGGCATGTACATGCCCCGCCGGCACGTTAAACACATCTCCCGCCCTGACTTCTTCAAAGTTCAGAATGCTTTTAAGGGTTTTGTTATTAAGGTGCTTCAGGTATTCGTCCTTATTGATTTTATTATTAAATCCGCTGATCAGTTTGGCGCCCGGATCGGCTGCCAACACATACCACATCTCGGCCTTACCGCTACAGCCGTGGCGGCGCATGGCAAGCTGGTCGCCGGGATGCACCTGAACAGAAAGAAAATCTTCGGCATTGATAAACTTAAACAACAAGGGAAACTCATCGCCGAAATTATCAAATATCACATCGCCAACAAGATCACCCATATACACTTCCACCAGATCGTTCAAAAAATTACCGCGCAGAAAGCCATTGGAAACCATGCTGGGCGAATCCTCCAATCCGGATATGGCCCATAGTTCGCCGCAGTTGTTCAGATGAGGGGAATGTTGCTTCAACACCTGTTCAATTTTGTTTCCGCCCCATATTTTTTCTTTAAAAACAGGCTGGAATTTTAAAGGATATAACTCGTTCATAGGAAAAGATTATGAGACAAAAATAATAAAAAAGGGCGTGCATAGTTATTCATGCCTTTTTACTTTTTGGAATCATAGAGTTATTGTAAACGGCACCTCCAATCTATAAATGAAAAATTGGAAATTGCTTATTGAGAATTGTCACGCACACGGATTAAGAATTGGTTGTTGATAATTGTTGCGCGGCGTATTGAAGATTGTCATTCTCATCCAAAAGCCCGAAAGCTCTATAATTCATCATCTCAAGAGCTCAACAACAAATAAATAATATTTTAATGTTAATAAAACTGTTTTTCGCAATAATATATTTGTATTTTTGTCTTGAATTTCTGACGAAATACCGTTAAAAAATTACGCAATGAAAAAAGACACTGCTCAGACCAAACTTTTTGATGAATTTCCACCCATTGACACGCAATTGTGGGAAGAAAAAATTCAGGCCGACCTGAAAGGCGCCGATTATGAAAAAAAGCTTATCTGGAAAACCTTGGAAGGCTTTAAGATAAAACCTTACTACCGCGCCGAAAACACCGAAAACCTTTCGTACCTGCAGGCGCTGCCGGGCGAATTTCCTTTTGTACGCGGCTATAAAACAAACTCAAACGTATGGCGCATCCGCGAAGAAATTGTGGTAAAAAATGTTGCCAAAGCCAATGCTGATGCACTTAAAGCCGTTGCACAAGGCGCCACTGCCCTGACTTTTATTGTAAAAGACCTTGCCTACAGAGA
>DAOOWO010000095.1:0-7908 GCA_035371225.1 Bacteroidales bacterium
TTGGCAATTTTGTGATGGCACAGCTAAATATCAATACCTCGCTGACAGCCAATCAGTTGATGCAAAATTTCATAGGGGGCGGCGTAACGGTTTTTAACGTGGTTTATACCGGCGGCAGCGCATCGAAGGCTACTTTTACCAACGGAAACAACACCAACCTCGGGCTGGACGAAGGCATTATTTTATGTTCGGGCAATGCTATCAACATCAACAACCCGGCTACTTTTTTCATGTCGAATAACCTCAACCAGGCGGGCGATGCAACTCTCAACAGCATCAATAACGGCACCAGCACTTTTGATGCCGCCGTCCTTGAATTTGACTTTGTCCCTGTCTGCGACAGCGTAAAATTCAAATACGTTTTTGGCTCCGAAGAATATCCACATTCCATCTGCTCGCAATACAACGATGTTTTTGCTTTTTTTATCACCGGTCCCAATCCCGCCGGCGGAAACTACACTAATCATAACATTGCACTCATTCCCGGCACCAACCTTTTGGTTTCCGTAAACAGTGTCAACCTGGGTGTTCCGGGACCGGGACTCTCTGCGGCAGGCTGCCTGTCGCTGGGTTACTCGAACTATTATGTAGACAACCTCGGCCTGGGTGGTACCACCATTGCCTTTGGCGGCTTCACTACCCCGCTGGTAGCCCGCTGCAAAGTGGTAAAAGACAGCGTGTATCATATGAAAATTGCCGTGGCCGACGGTCATAATGCCATTTATGACTCCGGGGTTTTTCTCGAAGCCAACAGCTTTTCATCTAATGTGCTGACCGTGAACACCCATTATACTGACACCATATTAGGGCAAAACGCTATTGAAGGATGTTCGGAGGCAATAGTTTCATTCATTGCCCCGGCAAACGTTACCTCGGCTACTACCATTAACTATACTATCAGCGGCACCGCCGCTAACGGCGTGGACTATACCACTATTGGGAACAGCGTTACTATTCCGGCAGGGAACGACTCCACCGGATTGGTGATACATGCCGTGGCCGACGAAAACACCGAAGGCCCCGAAACCGTCATTTTAAATATCACTTATGACTGCATGACCATTGTTGACACTATTACTATCATTGATAAGGTCCCTTTGCAGGTAACTTCAGGCAATGATGCCGCTGTTTGTTCGGGCAACTCGCTGGTTATCACTGCTGCCGCCACTGGAGGCGTGGCACCTGTGAGCTACGTGTGGAGCGGCGGAGCGGGAACATCCGACAGCGTGCTGATAACCCCTTCAGCCACCACTACTTACACTGTTACCGTTACCGACCACTGTGCAACTACAGCCACTGATAATGTGCAGGTTACCGTTACCCCTTATCCGGTGCTTACCGTAGCTGCCGATGCTGCCGACATTTGCAGTGGAACGCAGACAAATATTTCCGTATCGGGAGCCGCTGATTACACATGGATTCCGGGCAATCTGTCGGGGCCGGCAATAGCCGTCAGCCCGGCAACCACTACTACTTATAGCATAACGGGCTCGGCAGGAGTCAATTGCACATCTTCGGCATCCATTACTATCAATGTTACCCATATTGATATTGCTGTAAGCAGCACCGGCGAACATTGCGGACAAGCCGATGGCACAGCCTCGGTGAGTGCTGCCGGAAATTGCAGTGGCGGATACGCCTATATCTGGAACACGCCACAACAGCAAACTACCGCGGACATTAACGGTTTAGCAGCAGATGAATATACCGTCACCGTCTCGTGCGGCGGATGCATCAATACCGCCACCGTTGTCGTGCCGCAGCATCCCGGCCCCGAAGCCGCTTTTTCTGCTGACCCTCCGGAGGTGTCTTTAGCCAACAGCAATGTGCACTTTACTGACAACTCATCCGGCACGATTGTAAGCCGTCAATGGGATATGGGCGATGGCACGGCTTCTACCATGGCCTCTTTCAGCCACAGCTACGACAAGATTGGAACCTTTCAGGTAAGTCTGACGGTTACCGACGAAAACGGGTGCACCGGCACCACCACACAAAGCATACTGGTGAGGGAGGCCTGTGCCTTGTTTATTCCCAATGCCTTTAGTCCCAACGACGACGGATGCAACGACTTTTTCACCCCCAGCGGGATAAATATCGATGCTGAACACTTTCAGATGATCGTTTTTAACCGCTATGGCCTGAAGGTTTATGAAACCAGGACATGGAATGGCAGCACCTGCCAGGGCTGGGACGGCACGCTGAACAATAACGGCAACACCGAAAAAGCCGTAACAGGGGTGTATGCTTACCATATTTTTGCCGGCAACAAGCTCGACGGGTTTAAAACCTATACCGGCGGCATCACGCTGATACAGTAGCGGAAGAGCTACAATTGCCTTAAAAAATCCCGCAGTACGCGGGCTTACGGGGCCTGCCTGCCGCTCAGGCAGGGAATGAACCCATATTATCAAAAACCGTTAATGCCCTACGGGCAAGCTTTTTTCCCGGGATTTTTTTTCTATTGATATGAAAGCCCTACGGGCTATTGATGATGTTTTTTGTCTTGCCCCGCCGGGGCAATGATTTTTCCTATTATGGGTTTTTAAAAATGTCAAGCCCCGCCGGGGCTTATTACATTGCAGGGCCTCAGAGAGGCCAAACATTTTTAGAACAACATATCAACAAGGTCCTTATTGCCCCATCGGGGCAAAACATTTTCATTTTAAATCAAAATCGAAAAGATATTCGTTTTTAAATTCAATGTCGTTTTCTATCAGAAATTCAAGGTATTCTTCTTTTTGTCTTGCCCCGCCGTGGCAATGATTTTTCCTATTATATGTTTGTAAAAATGTCGAACCCCTCCGGGGCTTAATATATTGCAGGGCCTCAGAGAGGCCAAACATTTTTAGAACTGCATATCAACAAGGTCCTTATTGCCCCAGCGGGGCAAAACATTTTCATTCTACATCAAAATCCCAGTACGCGCGTGTACGGGGCAGGCAGGAAGCCCTCCGTTCCGATATTATCCAGATTTTTTTAAAAATTTGTTTTGTATAGAGAACAAAATTTAGTATTTTTGTTCTTTATAAGAAATAAAAAAATGGACAAAGACATTCTTAAAAGAATAATAATCGAGCATCAGGAAAGGATTCCTGAACTGAAAATCACTGCTCGCGACATAGCGGTTGATCCTGCCGCCAATTATATATTTACCGGGCAACGACGCGCAGGAAAAACATATTTCATGTACCAGATAATTCAGCAGAAACTAAAAGCAGGTTACAATGCCGAAAACGTACTTTATATCAATTTCGAAGATGAAAGGCTTATGGAGATGAATGTTCAGGGCCTTGATCAGATTATGGAGTGCTATGCTGAACTTTTTAAATCAAAGCCCTTGATATTCTTTGATGAAATACAAATCATTCCGGCCTGGCAAAAATTTGTCCGCCGGCTTGCCGATAATAAATATCAGGTATGTGTTACCGGAAGTAATGCATCCATGCTCAGCAGCGAAATGGCATCTACTCTTGGAGGGAGGTTTTTGGTTAAAGAGATCAGCACGTTGAGCTTCAAGGAATTTTTGAACTTTCAGCATTTTAAAGCGGGTAAAAATGCATTTCTGTCTTCGCAACGATTTGAGATCATCAGACTTTTTAACGAGTACTTTAGCTTTGGCGGCTTCCCTGAGACCATAAATTTTGAAAATAAAAAAGAGTATCTGAGCAATATTTTTCAAAAGGTTTTTCTTGGCGACATCATTGCCAGGTATCAGGTGCGAAATCCTTACGCATTAAGACTCTTATTAAAGAAACTTGCCGAAAGCACCATGGACGAAACTTCTTTTACACGAATAAAAAACATCATCCAGTCAACAGGGATTCAGGCAGGAACCGCCACGCTGATAGAGTATGTATCGTATCTGGAAGAAACATTTTTGCTCAGGGGCATCAGCAATTTCAAGGCAAAAATCTCGGAAAGGGAAACCAAAAAGAAATATTATTACAGAGATCATGGTTTGTTGAATTTGTTTTTATGGAGAGGGGAATCTGCCCTATTAGAAACCATAGTCTTTAATAAACTTTATTCGCAACATGCCGGAGAGGTATTTTATTTCCGCGATGCTACAGAAGTTGATTTTTATGTTCCCGGAGAGCTTTTAGCCCAGGCCAGTTACAGTATCTCGAATCCGGAAACCCGGCAACGGGAAATTACTGCCTTGTCGAAGGCGATGCAAGACCTGAAGCCGAAAAATGTATTAATTATCACCTACAACGACCGTGAGGAAAACATCCAGACAGACAATGGAAATATACGGGTGCTTCCCGTATGGCGCTGGTTGATGCAGGAGTAAATACATGAAAAAGCATCCGCCGTGGCGGGTAGTCCGAACTTCCCGGTACGCGCGCGTTCGCAACGCGTGCAATAGAAACAAATACCCAGTACGCGAGCGTTCGCAGCACAGAAAGGGATTTAACTCATATTCTGAATAAACGTTGATGCCCTACGGGCAAGCCCTTATCCTGGGGTATATTATTCTATGGATATTTAAGCCCTACGGGCTATGATGATATTCGTGCGCCTGATTCAATAAAATTAACTGCCCCGCCCGGGTACGCGTGGGCACGGGGCTTGTGAAGAAATGCTGAATAGCCTTGTTTTCAGGGCTTTTACAATATTTTGTCATTCCGTAGGAATGTTATGTTGGTGAAAAAAATAATTCATTTAAGGTTTCGCTCCTAAGGAGCGGGATGTTATACCATTTCTTATCTCAAAATGGTCCAATAAACATTTTGAGATTTAGAAATGTAAATGCCGATAGAGTAACTGTTACAGCTTATACTTCAAAATTGTGATTGGGCTATTACAGATACCGTATCGGTATTAGTGCTATGCGTTATTTTTACCAACATTAAGCTTCTCCGAAGCTAAGGAACTCGTTTGGAAATTTTTGCTAAAACCCGGTACGCGCGCGTTCGCAACGCGTGCAATAGAAACAAATATCCCTTATAAATGTTGTCCAAAACACAGGTTATGGGCACTTGTGCCCCGTTAGGGGCATGATATTGGTAAAAAATATAAAAACCCAACATAAAGAAGTTCCGTAGGAACGTGATATAACAAAGCATTGAACATTTGAAAAATATTTTTGCCGGACAGTGGTGATAATTTTTTTTTGCCCACCGAAACACACATTATAAAATATTTTATTATTTCTATGTTTTTTATACCCTTGCCGCATATATCCCATAACGGACAAGGCTATGGTGACGGGTGGGCTTAAATAGCATCTCTCCTGTCAGTAAACCACTGCCGATTGCAAATATAGAAAATTTCAATAAGCACTGTCTGCCCACCTGACACTAAGCAGAAGTTACCAAATGTTATTTCTGTCCACCAACCCCTATTGTAATTGCTTTGCCGTCTTCCACTATTTAGCATTTAATCTTTTAAGTATATATTCAAATTCAATATTTATGATAGAAAAAGCAAACCACTTTTTACCTAAGTCCTTAAGTGAAGCCCCAATATGGTAAATTGTTTTTCTGTCTATGATGAGAAAGCGGTCGTGGGACTTGGTAAATTGTTTTATTTCAATGTCAGGATATTGTGAGCTGTACTTCTTCAAATCCAGTTTTGCTTCCCTTGTCAGGGCTGAAGTGTAAACAGTAGCTTTCACACGCTTTTGTCGCTTCGATAGCATGAGAAGCACACTTTCATCAATATAGTTGTCGACAAGAATGATGGAGTCATTAGCCTTTCTGATTATGTCTGTTGCAAACACATAGGCGTCAAATGTTTCACCGTCGAAGTATATGCCCTCTTTCTTAGGCAAACTAGTTTTTATTTGCAGGTCAATTTCTCCAAGTTTCTGCTTAACTTCATGCATGTCGCTTTCCAATCTCTCAAGTCTGTGGCTAACTACGTGACCTTTTAGCAAATACTCTTTTAAGATTTTGTTTGCCCAAACTCTGAATTGAATACCACGAGGCGATTTCACCCGATAACCAACAGAAATAATCATATCCAAATTATAATACTCTACCTGATAGGTTTTACCATCGCTTGCAGTTGTCGCAAATTTTGCGACAACTGAAATTCCTTTAAGTTCTTCCTTTAAAGCATTAGCTATGTGTTTACCAATCGTTTTAACATCTCTATCAAACAATGTCGAAATCTGATGCCTGTTAAGCCATACGGTCTCTTCTTCCAGTCTTACTTCTAGTCGTATTGATGCTTCGTCTGCCTGATATATGATAATTTCGTCTTTCATGTTCTAAAATGAATTTGCTTAAATGATGTCTCTATGCAAATATATAAATTTAGTAATTGAAAAATATTTTTTCCTGTCATTGGGAAAAAATTTTTTCGGCACTACAACACACAAATTTTTAATATTTTATTATTTCAATATTTTTTATACCCTTTGCGGCATATATCACATAAAGTATTATTTATATGCTCATATTTTATTTTACACATAAAATACATTGATTCATGGTATATATAATAATGAAATTGCGTGATGAAATTGAAAATTTTTCGTACATTTGTAGAAAACAAAATCCTTATAAACAAAAACCAAATAGTGTCTGTCCGTAATGTCAGAGTTTGAACAAAAATGTTCGAGTTCGAGGCCTGCCCGACTGCGTCTTTCAGGCGGGGAAGAAGGCGGACATTATGGACAAACTCTAAATAATTGGGTCGAAAAAATTGTATTATGAAATCAAAAAAACATAATTTTTAAAACCTGCCTGATAATAAAAATGTTTGAAAAACTATTATATTTTGTACAACAATGCTTTTAAAGAAAAATTAAAATTAATTATATGATACCAAATTCCTTTTACACCAATGTGAACCGTAGTTTGCGGATATTGATTACAATGGCTTTATTTGTTGTTTTTGGAATTCCGTCAACAAAAGCTGCTGACCTACTAACACAAAATTTTACTACCACTTCCGGGTACTCATCTTCGGGATGGACAAGAAGTAGCGGAACGACATACAATTGCGGAACCGCTGGGGACTATTGCATGTATGCTAGTACTTCCAGTGGTAATTACTTATATCTTAATAATTTCCACGTACCACAGGGAAAGGGAGTCAGTATCGGTTTTAGCATGAGAAGGTATTCCGGTTCGGGAACAATGAAATTGTATGCCAGAGTGGGAGGATACGGAACCTGGAACACATCAAGCAATCATTATAGCGGGTGGATAGAATTGAACACTTCTCTGACCTATAGCTCCTCTTGCGCAAACCAGACGGTCACCGTACCAGGTGATATTTGCGGAGGACAGGATTTATGCATTTTATTTAAGGCCAGTGCTACCGGGCTAAGTATTGATAACATTGTTATTACAGACGGTGGACCTGTTTCAACGGTTCCCAATATTGGATCAACTCCCTGGACATGCACTTTTGATAATTCTCCATATGCATTTTATGCGCCAGTGACTAATAGTAGTAATTATACAAGCTCCACTGCAACAAATATTTTTTCATATCATAGTTGTTATGGCTGTAGTAATTCATCAGGTGCTGCGACTCCAATAAGTAATACTGGTTCTGGGAATGGCGGGAGAGTAAATACAACCGGTATTAGTGGTTATTATACCTATGTTAACAGTTCAACCAGTGACTGCTCAAATCCAGGTCCCAGCGGAAAACCATCCATAATAACAAAAGAATTTAATACAAGTACTTGTACCGGAACAACAGCCACCCTTCGTTTTGCCTTTAAACAAACATATTCTACAGTTTATTCCAATGAAGATTATACCTCATATTGTCCGAAAGTTTATTATATGACCACCTCAGATGTTAGTGGGTATAGTTGGACACAGGCAACCGTCAATTATTATTTTCCCAATGGAAAATGGTGGTATGCGACCACATCCTTGCCTAAATCCTCATATTTAATCGTAGCATTTTGCCCCAGCACAAGTAATCCGCTTTGTT
>DAOOWO010000096.1:0-7898 GCA_035371225.1 Bacteroidales bacterium
CGTTCTTTTGATATTAATTTACCGGTAACCCTGCAAATGCCATAGGACTTGTTTTCGATGCGTATAAGGGCGTTTTCGAGGTTAGAAATAAACTTAACCTGACGCATAGCCAACTGACTGTTTTCTTCTTTAGAAAGCACCTGAGAGCCCTCCTCGAGGATTTTAAAAGTAGGAGAGGTGTCGTTGATGTCCTGACCGGCGTTGTTCGAATAAGCTTCGGTAAGCAACTCAAGATCGCGACGGGCTTCTTCCAGCTTTTTCAGGATAATTTCCTTGAATTCCTGAAGTTCTTCATCGCTATATCTTGTTTTTTCAGCTTTTTCATCCGTAATGGCCTGATTTTTAATTTCTTCTTCCTTAACAGACTGGCTTACTTTTTTTGTTTCTGTTTTTATTGCACCAGTTTTTGCCTTATTTACTATCTCTTTCTTTTCAACAGCTTTTTTAGTTTCAGGCGTGATAGCTATTTTTTGGGGACTTGTTTTTGGAGCGGAAACTTTTTTTACCGGGGCCACCTTGGTATTTTTCTTCACAGCAACCGTTTTTAGAGCTGTTGCGGGCTTTTTTTCTTCCGTTTTTTTTGCCACTACCTTCTTTTTTGCAACAGCAACCACTTTTTTTGCCGCTACTTTTTTGGGGGCTACCTTCTTTTTTGGTGTATTAACTACCTTTTTTACTACAGCTTTTTTTGTAGCAACGGCTTTCTTGGGAGTGTTTACCACTTTTTTGGCAACTGTCTTTTTGGCTGCCACCTTATTTTTTGGAGCACTGACCATTTTTTTTGCCACTTTTTTAGGGGGAGCAACAGTTTTTTTAGGGGCGCTGACAACTTTTTTCGTAATAGCTTTTTTTGTTTCTACTTTCTTTTTAGGAGCGCTGGCAACTTTTTTCACCGTAGTTTTTTTTGCTGGAGCGTTCTTTTTTGGAGCACTTTTTATCTTTTTTTCAGCAACTTTTTTCACAACAGCTTTTTTAACCTTTTTTTGCATAATATTTTTTGTTTTATAATTTTAAAATCAAGCTTTGCTTAACGAAACAAAAGTTATCGCGTTGTCTGTTAGTTCTATCTGATTTTTTACGCCCTCAATTGTATCAACAAATTTTATTGATACAGCTAAAATTTCGTTGCAAATATACAAAATATTATTTTCAACAGCAGTAACTAAATTGTTCTGCTTTTCTACCAGTACATTGATTTTGTCAGTTACTTCAAAATTAAGTTCTTTACGCAGGGTTTGGATGCGGTTTATAAATTCTCTTGCCAGGCCTTCTTCCAGAAGCTGTGGTGTTAGCGTGGTATCGAGGGCAACAGTAATGTTCTCTGCCACAGAGACAACCCAGCCCGGAATATCTTCAGTAATGATTTCCACGTCGGTTATTGCAATTTCAATAGCCGCATTATCAATGTTTAACCGGAAAGTTTTGTTTTTTTCAAGTTCATTAATCTGCTGCTGATTCAAGGCGCTGATTGCCGCGGCAAGCTGTTTCATTTGTTTTCCGAATTTTGGCCCCAACGCTTTAAAATCGGGCTTAATTTTCTTGACAAGAATATTGTTTTCGCCTTCAATGTATTCGATTTCTTTTACATTGACTTCGGAGAGTATAAGGTTTTTGACCGCTTCTACCTGCACCTTTGTTTTGGCTTCGTTTATGGGCAGCATGATTTTTGCCAGTGGCTGTCGCACGCGCAAATTGTGTTTTTTACGCAGAGATAATACCATGGATGATATTTTCTGTGCAAGTTGCATACGTTCTTCAAGGTCTTTATCCACCAGTTTGTTGTCGGCTACCGGAAATTCAGCAAGGTGAACCGACTGTGCCTGGATTTTTCCTGTGACATTGTTGAGATCAAGGAAAAGTTTTTCAGAGAAAAAAGGCGCGATAGGGGAAGTGAGTAATGCTATGGTTTTCAGGCAGGTATAAAGGGTCTGATAGGCCGAAATTTTATCTGCGGAATATTCGCCTTTCCAGAAACGGCGACGGCATAAGCGCACGTACCAGTTGCTAAGATATTCATCCACAAAATCCTGTATCAGTCTGCCGGCACGAGTGGGTTCGTAATCGGCATAGCATTCGTCAACCTGCATTATCAGGGTGTTGAGCTCCGAAATTATCCATCGGTCTATTTCCGGACGTTGTCCGACAGGGATTTCTGCTTCCCGATAGGAGAATCCGTCGATATTGGCATATAAAGCAAAAAATGCATAGGTGTTGTAAAGTGTCCCGAAAAATTTCCTCTGCACTTCGCCGATACCTTCACTGTCAAATTTCAGATTATCCCAGGGTTGCGAATTGGTTATCATATACCAGCGGGTGGCATCGGGGCCGTATTTTGAAATGGTTTCAAAAGGGTCAACACCGTTGCCGAGCCTTTTTGACATTTTGTTGCCGTTTTTATCAAGCACTAAGCCGTTGGATACTACATTTTTAAAAGCTACCGAGTCGAATAACATAGTTGCAATGGCATGCAGGGTAAAAAACCATCCTCTGGTTTGGTCAACACCTTCGGCAATAAAATCGGCAGGGAATTTAACTCCGAAAATATCTGAATTTTCAAAGGGATAATGAAGCTGTGCATAAGGCATAGAGCCTGAATCGAACCATACATCAATCAGATCGGGTTCGCGGAACATCTTTTTGCCCGAGGGCGATACCAACACAATTTCATCCACAAAAGGACGGTGAAGATCAATGGTGTTGTAGTTTTCTTTTGTGAAATTTCCGCCAATAAAATCTTTATATGGGTTGGCGCTCATAAAACCTTTTTCTACGGCTTTGTCGATCTCCTGTTTAAGCTGTTCTATTGATCCGATACAGCATTTCTCCTCACGGTCTTCCGTTGACCAGATAGGTAAAGGAACGCCCCAGTATCTTGTGCGGGAAAGATTCCAGTCCACAAGATTCTCGAGCCAGTTGCCAAACCTTCCGGTTCCGGTGCTTTCTGGCTTCCAGTTGATGGTTTTATTGAGTTCTATCAAGCGTTCTTTGCAGGCCGTGGTTTTGATAAACCAGGAATCCAGCGGATAATACAGGATGGGCTTATCGGTACGCCAGCAATGCGGATAGGAGTGCTCGTATTTTTCTGACTTGAAGGCCCTGTTTTCTTTTTTCAGTTTGATAATGATGTCAATATCAACATTGTTGCCTGGCTCGTTGTTTTTAACAGGGTCGTATTCGTTTTTCACATAACGTCCTGCAAATTCGCCCATTTCCGCAACAAATTTTCCTTGTTTGTCAACCAGGGTGAGGGATCCCAGGCCTTTTTGCCGGGCCGTACGAAAGTCATCGGCGCCAAAACTGGGCGCAATATGCACTATGCCCGTACCGTCTTCGGTTGTTACAAAATCACCGGCCACCACCTTAAAGGCATCGCCGTCGTCAGGTTGTGCATAGGGGAGAAGCTGTTCATAACGGATATCTTCCAGTTGTTTTCCTTTAAATTCCGCCACTATACGGTAGGGAATATTTTTATTTTCAGGAAGATAATCTTCCATGGCCAGGGCCGAATTTTTTTCCGGGAAAAAGTTCTCTTTCAGGTTTTTGGCAAGGATGACGGTTATCGGCTGGTGCGTGTATTGGTTGAACGATTGCACGGCGATATATTCGATGTTGGGGCCAACAGCAAGCGCTGTATTGGATGGCAGGGTCCATGGGGTTGTTGTCCAGGCCAGGATAAACAGTTCTCCGTGAAGGTTTTTGTGGAGTTCTTTTACTAAAGGGTGATCATTGTTAACTACTTTAAACTGTGCGACTACCGTATTGTCTTTTACATCCTTGTAACAGCCGGGCAGGTTGAGCTCGTGCGAACTTAATCCGGTGCCGGCGGCCGGTGAATAAGGCTGAATGGTGTATCCCTTATACAACAGTCCTTTTTCGTATAATTTGCTGAGCAGATACCATACGGATTCAATGTATTTGTTGTCGAAGGTAATATACGGATCGTCGAGGTTTACCCAATAACCCATTTTTACCGTAAGGTCATCCCACTGGTCCTTATATTTCATGACCTCTTTGCGGCACTGCTTGTTATAATCTTCCACCGTAATGGATTTTCCAATGTCTTCCTTGGTGATTCCCAGGGTTTTTTCTACCGCAATTTCAATCGGAAGCCCGTGGGTGTCCCAACCTGCTTTACGCTCCACGTAATAACCCTTAAGGGTTTTATAACGGCAAAAAATATCTTTGATGGCACGGGCCATTACATGATGGATGCCGGGCTGACCATTGGCCGAAGGAGGTCCTTCGTAAAAAACAAAAGGCGGGCAACCCTTTCGGGTGTCAATACTTTTCTGGAAAATATTGTTCTGCTGCCAGTATTCGTTTATTTCAGAAGCAATGTTTGTGAGGCTAAGTTGTTTGTATTCCGTATATTTCTGTTTCATAAAGCTAAAATTGTATGAAAAAAACGTGCAAAGGTATAAAAATTTCATGAAAAGGGAATTATGAAATGCAACACTGTTTTACTTTAAGCAATTACCAACGGCATGAATTAGTTTATCTGCGAAATAGAGATGTTACGTTACCGAATTGTCATGCCGGTATTAAGATTGCGTTAATTTTTTTATCCGGACCAATGATTTTAAGGATAAATATGCTTTTTTTGTATCTTCATGCAAAAAACCGGGTAAAAGTGAAAAAAACAGTGCTGATAATCATAGGGTTTTTTATGTGGGCATTCAATGTCGTTGCATTTGCCCAGACAGATACCACCGGATTTCTGAAACGCTGGCTTCCGGGTACCATAACCGGTGTTATCCGTGCCAAATACGAACAAAATACCAGCAACGGGAAGGGCCGTTTTGATGTGCGCAATGCACGTTTCGGTATGAAAGGCAATGTGGGTAAATATTTTGGTTATAAATTCGAGATTGATTTTTGCGATGAAGGCAAAATAAAAATGCTGGATGTATATGCAGATTTTATCCCGGTGAAAAACCTGACATTTTCTCTGGGGCAGATGAAAGCGCCTTTCAGCACCGAATACCTGCTGAATCCTTCCAAATTTGAGTTTGCCAACCGTCCCTTTATTGATAAGCGTATTTGCATGGATTTACGGGATATTGGTTTAAAAATCACTTACGATTATGAAGGTAAAATACCCTTTTCTGTCTCCGGTTTTATCATGAACGGAACCGGTGTCAACAATCCCGAATGGACTACCCGCTTTGCCGCAGGAGGCCGTACATTAATTACTCCTTTTAAGGGTTTTACTGTTCAGGCGCAATACCTGGCCGGCACCATCGGCAACCAAAAAACCGAAATGCAGGGCTACGGAATAAGATATGAATACAAGGGCTTGATAATCAATACGGAATATGCGCAAAAAACCATAGTGGATACGGCTAGCGCCTATACACAAAACAGTATGTTTGCCTATTTGCTGTACAATTTTCAATTCACAAAGGGGATGATAAAAACATTGACTCCTGCCTTAAGGTATGATTTTTTTTCGGGAAATATGAAATCGCGCATTTATGAGCCGCACAGGCTTGCTGCCGGCCTCACGCTGGGTTTTCACAAGCTGTCTTTTGCCAATATCCGCTTCAACTATGAAAAATATTTTTACCAGGTATCAAAAGGGCGGGAGGATAAATTTACCGTTGAATTTATGGTGAAATTTTAATCAGGCGGGCAGGAATTGGTGTAAAATATTGTTTTTAAATTACATAAATTCCTTATTTGGCACAGGATATAGGCTATGGTGCTAATAGACAAAACGTTATCAACAATCGTTAATAAGTGCTGTTTACAAGCTGTTTATAAATTATTTTCAAAAAAACTTGATTTAGGACAATTATTTTCGTATATTTGTTACATCAGATGAGTGATAAAACACCGGCTTGAAAAAGCAAGTTCTTTTAAAGGTTGTATCATTATATGAGAGGTATTTATCATGCGTTTTCTCAGCAACACTCCGCATGGTCTGTCTGCAAAAAGGGAAACACCTTAGTTGGTGAGTATGCAATCCCACTTATACAATCATATAAGCGATAAAAGCAACCGGATCCGCAAGGAGCAGGTGCCATAACCGTAATCTGGCGTTTACCGGCGGTTACGACAGCCGATAAATGAATGGGGAACAAAATTCAAAACTTTGTTCCCCATTGTGTTTTTAATCAGTCGGATAAATTCATGAATTTATCCGACTGATTTTGTTTGTTCCATATTAACCGGGATCAATCAAATCCCTTATCACCACCGAAGCGCAATAACATCCAAACATAACCGGAAGATAAGAAATAGTGCCGGCCATAGATTTTTTATTATTTACCGAATCAAAAAATACAACAGATTCTTTCATGGGCGGTTCTGTCGAAAAAACCGCTTTAAAACCTGTTGTAACTCCAAGCCGCCTCAGTCTTTTCCTGATGTCGAAAGCAAAAGTGCATGTATGGGTTTCCGAAATGTCGGCCACACAAATCTTTGAAGGATCCAGTTTGGCCCCTGCGCCCATGGCGCTAACCACTTTGTGCTTGAATTTTATGGCGTATAGCAACATATAGGCCTTTGCCGACAGCGAATCTATGGCATCAACAATATAATCGTAAGGATGGTCAAGAAGTTCGATCATGGGATCTTCCTTCAGAAATTTTTCCACGGTAATCAACTCAATTTCCGGGTTGATATCGAGCAGGCGACCGGCCAACACCCGGGTTTTTTCGAGACCCTCGGTACTGATAAGCGCTATCAACTGACGGTTGCGATTTGTCGGCTGAATTATGTCGGCATCGGCAATTGTCAGTTTCCCAATGCCTGCACGGCAGAGCATTTCGGCAGCAGCGCAGCCCACACCGCCACAACCCAACACCAGGACATGTGCCCGGCTAAGCCTTTCCAGCTTTTCGGAGCCGATCAGCAATTCGGTGCGAGCAAGCCAGTCTCCGTTTTTTGTCATTTATACAGAAAAAAATTATCCCAGTTTCGAAATGCCTGACTCAATACGCTTCAGCGTTTCATCTTTTCCAATAATTTCAATAATGGTGCACAAATCAGCCCCCATGGCCGCTCCCACTATGACTACCCGGAGTGCATTCATAATTTGTCCGGTATGATACTGTTTTTCATTGATGAAGTCCATTATTTTTTGCTTAATTTCTTCGGCAGTCCACACGGCACATTGGTTGATTACCTGCGAAATTTCTTTAATTTTCTCAGCAGAATCGGCTTTCCAACGGTCTTTAACAGATTTGGTATCATAGGTTTCCGGGGCTTCAAAAAAGTAGGATGATTGGGCCCATAGTTCGTGGGTAAAAGTAATACGTTCTTTTATCAGCGAGGTAATTCTTGTTACCAAAGCCAAATCAGCATTAATATTTCGGGCAGTCAGTTCCTGAGTAAACAGTTGGGCCAGTTCTTCATCGGTTTTGTTTTGTATATACTGGTGGTTGAACCATTTGGCTTTTTCGGGACTGAACTTTGAACCGGATTTTCCAACACGTTCTAACGAAAAAGCCCCGATAAGCTGGTCCATCGAAAAAATTTCCTGTTCAGTGCCTGGATTCCAGCCCAGCAGCGCCAGCATATTAATAAAAGCTTCAGGGATATATCCCGATTCGCGGTAGCCGCTCGAAATTTCTCCGCTTTTAGGATCGGTCCACTGCAAAGGAAATACCGGGAATCCCAGCCGGTCGCCATCGCGCTTGCTGAGTTTTCCATTGCCGTCGGGTTTTAAAAGCAGCGGCAAATGGGCAAAACTGGGCATCTCTTGTTCCCAACCGAGATAACGGTACAACAACACGTGAAGGGGCGCCGATGGCAGCCATTCTTCGCCGCGTATCACATGAGATATTTCCATCAGATGATCGTCAACTACGTTGGCCAGATGATAGGTTGGCAGCCCGTCGGATTTAAAAATAACCTTGTCGTCGAGCAATGAGGAATCAAAAGTGACGGTGCCG
>DAOOWO010000097.1:0-7873 GCA_035371225.1 Bacteroidales bacterium
CGCTGGTTCCTCGACCGTATTGCCACACATATCCTTGCCTTTGAAGGCGATTCACAGGTATATTATTTTGAAGGTTCCTATTCGGAATATGAAGAAAATAAAAAGAAACGTCTTGGAGATATCGGCCCCCAACGAATAAGATATAAAAAATTAAAATAGCTAAAGTCATGAACATTCCCATCCATCATATAGTTTTCGGATATTCCAATCTCCCAATCTCTCAATCTCCCAATCTCCCAATCTCCCAATCTCCCAATCTCCATATCTTTTTATCTCTCAATCTCTTAATCTCACGGTTTTAAACTAAAAAAAATAACCAAAACAACCCTTAAAATACTCCATCCCCCAATATGCCACGAATCCTTGTAATTGACGACGAAAAAAGCATCCGCAACACCTTGCGGGAAATCCTCGAATATGAGAAATATCAGGTTGACGATGCTCCTGATGGTGCCGAAGGCCTGCAGTTTGTCGATAAAGAAAAATACGATGTGATTCTGTGCGATATTAAAATGCCCAGGATGGATGGTATTGAGGTTCTGAAAGCCATATTAAGCAAAACAGATACCCCGGTAGTTATGATATCGGGACACGGAAACATCGAAACCGCGGTGGAATCAATTAAATTAGGCGCTTACGATTATATTGCCAAGCCGCTCGACCTGAACCGTCTGCTGATTACCCTGCGTAATGCCATGGACAAGTCTACCCTGATAGGTGAAACAAAAGTCCTGAAGAAAAAGATCAGCAAAACCTGGGAAATGATAGGAGAATCTCAAGCTATCAAACAAATCAAGGATATGATTGACCGGGTAGCTCCAACAGACGCCCGCGTACTGATTACCGGTGAAAATGGAACAGGAAAAGAACTGGTAGCCCGTTGGTTGCACGAAAAAAGCAACCGCGCCGGACATCCTTTTATTGAAGTTAATTGTGCTGCCATACCTTCCGAACTAATAGAAAGCCAGCTTTTCGGCCACGAAAAAGGCTCTTTTACCTCCGCAATAAAACAGCGCAAGGGCGATTTCGAACAAGCCGACGGCGGTACGATTTTTCTTGACGAAATTGGCGATATGAGCCTTTCTGCTCAGGCAAAGGTTTTGCGCGCCTTACAGGAAAACAAAATTACCCGGGTGGGAGGTGAAAAGGATATCCCTGTCAATGTCAGGGTGATTGCGGCTACCAACAAAAATATGGACGAAGAAATCAGTAAAAAGAATTTTCGTGAAGACCTCTACCATCGTATCAGCGTAATTCTCATTCAGGTGCCGCCCCTCCACCAACGCCTGGAAGATATTCCTTTATTGGTAGACCACTTTGTTAAAGACATTTGTGGCAACCAGGGCTGCCCCTTGTTAAAAGTTCATCCCTCAGCCATTGAAGAACTGCAGAAGATACACTGGACTGGTAATATCCGCGAACTGCGTAATGTAGTGGAACGGCTTATTATTCTTTGCGATAAAGAAATTACAGGACAGGACGTGAAACTTTATGCTCATCCCCTGAAATCAAATATAATATAACATAACATACAGTAGATTATGAAAAAAAATGTTGGAATACTTATGATTTTATTGCTTGTTTCTGCCTTTTCATATGCTCAGATAAAAGGGACCAGGCAAATACTTGATTCGGCTTTTATTTACTTTGCCATGGAAAATTACCACGATGCATTACCCATGTTCAAAAAAATTGAAGCGGCTGATCCAAACAATGCCAATGTCAATTATCATATAGGGGTGTGTTATCTTCATATGCCATCTGAAAAGCATAATGCAATACCGTACCTGGAAAAAGTTACCGACCATGTTTCCAAAGAATATGTGGATAATCCCGAAGAGAAGAATGTTCCGGTGCGCGCATTTTTTGAGCTGGGAACCGCTTATCTGCTCAATTATGACCTGGCTAAAGCGATAGAATCTACTGAAAAATATAAATCTTTCCTCGATGAAAACGTGGAAACAGATAAAAACAATAGGAAACAAGCCGACCGCCAGATAGCTATGTGCCATGTGGCCCGCGAGATGCTTAAATATCCTATACCCATCACGGTTGAAAATTTAGGCGCACATGTCAATACCAGTTACCCAGAGTATTCACCGGCCATTGTGCTGGATGGCAACACCCTACTGTTCACATCGCGCAGGGGAGTCAATGTAGGCGATCTAATCGAAGATAATGGGTATTATTTTGAAGATGTGTATATGTCGAAAAAAAGTGAAACTTCAAAATGGACGGAAGCAACAAATATTGCAACTATTAATACCCCTGATCATGAAGCTTCTATCAGCCTGTCGCCCGATAAAAAACAATTGTTCATTTACAAGGATGATGGCGGCGACGGAAATATCTACGTGAGCAATCATAATGAAAAGGAATGGCAAACCCCCAAAAAACTACCGGTACCTATCAATAGCAAATCGTGGGAAACACATGCCAGTCTGTCTTCCGACGGGAATACCATATTTTTTACCAGCGACCGTAAAGGAGGCTATGGAGGATTAGATATTTATAAATCAGAAAAAAAACCTGACGGAAAATGGGGGGAAGCCTTAAATCTGGGTGGCAATATTAATACCGAATACAACGAAGATGCGCCCTTTCTGTTGTATGATAAAATATTGTATTTCTGCTCTCAGGGGCATAAAACTATGGGAGGCTACGATATTTTTTACAGCCGCCTGAAAAGTGACTCTTCCTGGGCAGAACCCGTTAATATCGGCTATCCTATAAACACCACTGATGACGATCTGTTTTACACTCCGGTGGATTCGCTTACAGCATATTTTGCCTCGGTGAGAGTGCAAGACAGCTATGGTACCCCCGGCTTCGGTGATCTGGATATTTATAGTCTTGCCATCCACCCCATAATGATTAGGGGTACGGCCTATGATAAACTTACTAAAAAAGGCTTGCCAGGAGCGCGCATAACTCTGATGAATGACAATATGGAAGTTGTTGAAGTGGCTGTTACAGACTCTAACGGTGCTTTTTCTTTTCCGGCCGACTATAACAGGAACTATAATCTTAAAGTTACCGAAAATTCTTATGAAGAGGCAACCAACACAGTTTCTACCTTTGATGTGGGAGATAAAAAAGAAATTGTGGCCGACCTTGCACCCGAAAAGATATTCGTTGTTTCTTTAAAAATACATGTGGATGATGCCAGCACAAACCGACCGCTCGAAGAGGTTAGCGTGGAATTGATGGATGTGCTCACAGGTATTAAAGAAATCCTGACAACAGACACTAATGGAAATACATATAAATCTTTAAACAACAAAAGATATAACGATAGCCTTCACTATAAACTTGTTTTTAGCAAAGAAAGCTACCTGTCTGAAAATACGGAGTTTCGGTATCTGATTACCAAGCCGGGAGAAATAGTAATACCCGCCGACCTGTTGTCAGAAAAAGCACAGCCTGTGTCTATGAGAATCAAAGTGTTGGATGCCAAAACCAACGAACCATTGAAAGACGTAAATATTGTGCTTAAAGACAAAGAAACTGGAGTCATTGAAAACCTTATTACAGACAATAACGGAGAAGTGACCAAAAAGCTGGAAAATAAAAAAATCAACGACAGCATAAAGTATGATCTGGTCCTCAGCAAGGAAAGCTACGTTTCCAAAGATGTTGAATATAGATACCTTATTTTAAAACCTAACGAGATATTGGTCAGCGAAACTATCGGAAAAATGGAAGTCGGTACTGACCTGGCTAAAATCATTCAGATAAAAAATATCTATTTCGACTTTGATAAATATTATATCCGTCCCGATGCCAAAGTGGAACTGGATAAGATTGTAAAAATCATGAAAGAGTATCCGACAATTATGGTGGAGCTTGGCTCACATACCGATTGCCGCAACACATATGCTTATAATGAAGTCCTGTCGGAAAAACGTGCACAGTCAAGTGTCGCTTATATCGTGAGCAAGGGAATTGACCGATCTAGAATTACCGGTATGGGTTATGGCGAATACAAGCTTTTGACTAATTGTCCCTGTGAGGGTACAGCGGAATCGGAATGTTCAGAAGAAGAACATCAGCTAAACCGCCGCACCGAATTCAGAATCACAGGATTCATCGATGGTATAGGCGAGGTAAATATTAAAAGTGAAAAAGGCACCAACATACATACCGATCCCAAACCGGGAAAACGTTTGAGAAATGCTAATGATGCCCAACTAAAGGAAAATTATCAGCAGGTATCTGCCGAAAAATCTCAAACCCAGGGTGCCGACAATGCGACTGCCAACAATGATTTGGTTTACAGGATACAGATTATGGCTTGCGATAAGGATTTAGATGCCAGAGATCCTTTCTTTAAAGGATTGCAGGATATCTATAAATACTGGCATAAAGGATTGTATAAATATGCCTGGGGCAAAACAACGCAGTTGGAGACGGCAGAAGAACTTCGTATTCAGATGGTGGAAACAGGTTTCCCTGATGCCTTTATTGTTCCCTTTTATAAAAACAGAAGAATCACCATGGAAGAAGTGGAAATGCTTGACAAAAAATAGTAATAACTGTTTGTACGTTATGACTGCCATGTCCCTGGATAAATAATGATTATGCAGTAAGCATTAATTTGTGTGTAGTTGCTTTTCGTTTTATTTGTTTGGGAAGGCCTTAAAATATTAATTGGATAATTTTGTAAAAAAAGCAGCAGAATGCGAATCGATATTATCACCATTTTTCCTGAAATTTTCGAAAGCCCTTTCAGTCATTCCATCATTAAAAGATCCAAAGAAAAAGGTTTGGTCACTATACATCTTCATCAGTTGCGCGACTATGCGCAGAATAAATATAAAAGTGTGGATGACTACCCTTATGGGGGAGGTGCAGGTATGGTTATGATGATAGAGCCTATTGCTGCCTGCATTGAAAAATTAAAATCAGAACGTACTTACGATGACGTTATCTACACCTCTCCCGATGGCGAACTGCTCGCACAACCCGTGGCCAACCATTTGTCAACAAAGGAAAATATCATCATTTTGTGTGGACATTTCAAAGGGATTGATGAACGTATCCGTGAACGGTATATTACACGCGAAATTTCCATCGGCGATTATGTTCTGTCGGGTGGTGAACTCGCTGCTGCAATCATTTGCGATAGTATTATTCGTTTAATACCCGGGGTGCTGGGCGACGAAACTTCCGCCTTGTCCGACTCTTTTCAGGATGGCTTACTGGCTCCTTCGGTATATACCAGGCCTGCCGATTTTCAGGGGATGAAAGTTCCCGCCGTGTTGCTTTCGGGCAATGATGCTGAGATTACAAAGTGGCGTTATGATAATGCCCTGGAACGTACCAAAAAAAGACGCCCCGGCCTATTGAACGATCAGAAATTTTTCTCTGGACCAACTCCTGAACTATGAAAATTTAATAATTGAAAAATTATTTTTTGACAATATAAAACATTTTCATACTTTTGCACTCCCGTTTTGATTTGGGAAATGTTCTTTTTTTTATTTTTAAGTTTTTAATTCAGCAAATAATCTGGAGAGGTGGGTGAGTGGCTGAAACCAACAGTTTGCTAAACTGTCGTACTGGGCAACTGGTACCGGGGGTTCGAATCCCCCCTTCTCCGCCACAATTGTTTTTTTAAAAGTTTTCGGGGTATAGCGCAGCCCGGCTAGCGCACCTGGTTTGGGACCAGGGGGTCGCAGGTTCGAATCCTGCTACCCCGACTTATAAAGACCCGGAATGGTCCCGTAGCTCAGGGGATAGAGCAACAGCCTTCTAAGCTGTGGGTCGTTGGTTCGAATCCAACCGGGATCGCGAAAGTATTTTGTTCTTATGTTTTTTTGGCGGGGTAGCTCAGGTGGTTAGAGCGTCGGATTCATAACCCGAAGGTCACGAGTTCAACTCTCGTCCCCGCTACACATTACTTGGCCTTGAAAAATCAAGGCTTTTTTTATGTATACTGTTTACGTTTTATATTCTGAAAAGCACAATAAGATATATGTTGGTTTTACCTCTGATATTGAGGGACGAATGCTATCACACAATGTTCTGGGAACAAAGGGCTGGACAATTAAGTATAGACCATGGGTATTGGTCTACAAGGAAGAATATCAGACGAAGAAAGAAGCAATGATGCGTGAAAAGCAATTGAAAACATCACCTGACTTCGACAGTTTCCTGTTCTCGATTTTATAAACCACAGATATACAGCATACTATAATTTCCGGGACACCGAAATGGGTGTCCCAGCAAAAAAATAGCATTACTTTTACGGTATGTTTATCCGTAAAAAATCCAATCCGAGCGGAGTCGTTAGTGTTCAGATTATTGATAAAAGCACCGGACATTATAAGGTCGTTAAAACAATTGGCAGCAGTTCTAATATTCGCACTGTCGAAGAGCTTTGCAACAAGGACGACAGTGGATTGCAGATCACCTTGGAGAGCAAGATGTTTTTGAGGTATTCAACAAAAAACAAGAAGAATTGCAGGTTACAACTCATCTGCTTTCCAATATAGAAAATATTCTTCTAAACGGAACGCAGCTCATTTTGAATCAGGTTTTTAAAAAGATTGGATTTGATTCTATCAATGATGATATTCTCAAACATTTGGTGACAGCTCGCTTGAGCCAACCATCAAGTAAGGCCGGAACAGTTGATTATTTAAAATCTCACTTTGATGAAGATGTCGAATTGCACAAAATCTATCGTTACCTGGATAAGCTGCATAGTTCGCAGCAAGAAACGGTTCAACAAATAAGTGTAGAACACACCAGAAAGATTTTAGGTGGTCGAATAGGATTGGTGTTTTACGATGTTACAACACTGTATTTTGAAACGGATGTAAGCGATGAGCTACGTGAAACAGGCTTTTCGAAAGATGGAAAACATAGTCAGCCGCAAGTGGTGCTTGGGCTTTTGGTAAGCCAGGATGGCTATCCGCTATCCTATTCGCTTTTTAATGGCGCGCAATATGAAGGAAGAACAATGATACCCATTGTAGAGGACTTTGTAAGGCGGTTTGTATTGAAAGATTATGTCATTGTAGCCGATTCAGGATTAATGAACAAAAAAAATATTGCGCTTTTAGAATCCGGCAATCATAAATATATTCTTGGTGCAAGAATCAAGAACGAATCCGATGAAATAAAGAAATGGATATTGTCTCAAAAAAAACAGGACGGCTTATTTCACGAAACTACAAGAGAGAATGTCAGACTTATTATTGGCTATTCTGATGACCGTGCAAAAAAAGATTACCACAATCGCGAAAAAGGTGTAAAACGACTAAAAGCGGCCTACAAAAGCGGAACAATTACAAAAGACAACATCAATAAAAGAGGATACAACAAGTTTTTAGATCTTTTTGACAATGTGAAAGTCCAAATTAATCAGAACAAAATCAAAGAAGATGAAAAATGGGACGGGTTGAAAGGATATTTGACTAATACCACGCTTTCAGTAACAGAAGTGTATGATCAATACAGCGCTCTTTGGGTGGTCGAACGAGCGTATCGTGTAACAAAAGGAACAATAGAAATGCGACCGATGTTCCATTTCACACCAAAACGAATTGAAGCGCATGTTTGTATATGTTTTGTTGCTTATAAAGTGTACAAAGAGTTAGAGCGGATTTTAAAACTAAGCAATATAAATATGAGTGTGGATAAGGTTTTGAACATAGCAAAAACAATAACAACACTTAAAATTAATTTGCCCCTCAGCAATAAAACCATGATAAAAACAATGCTGATTACACAACAACACAAAAAAATTGCGCCACTGTTCGATGAAAATTTCTGGAAATCATTTTAGGGTGTCCCAGTGGCGAAGTCAGGAAGGGCTGGACAATTAAGTATAGACCATGGGTATTGGTCTACAAGGAAGAATATC